>CAZRYZ010000015.1:0-2082 GCA_964604465.1 uncultured Dechloromonas sp.
CGGCGTGGATCTGAGCCTTGACGACCCACACGGGTCCGCCCAGTTTCTCGGCAGCAGCAACCGCCTCTTCCACTGTGAACGCCGCAATGCCACGCGGGACCGGCACACCAAATTGACGCAAGATCTCCTTGCCTTGGTACTCGTGAATCTTCATGCGCTTTCCTTGCCTTTTATGGTTACGAAGACCGGACGGATACTCCCCCACCCGCCCGACTGTGAACGTAGTGAACCTTTGAACCGAAATCAGACCCCGGGCACCCTCAACAGGGCTTTCCGAAATTGAGCCGGATTTGGCAATTTTAGCACGCAGGGGGCGCTGCGCGGTGCCTGAAATTCATAATTACAGACACAATCAAAAGATTGAAAATGAGACCGGAGGCGGCTTCCAGACGCTCAGACCGGGCTGTCAACCTCGCAATAACGAACCGCGATCCCGAATTCCTTACCAATCGCCTCACCGAGCGCCTGAACCCCAAAACGTTCGGTCGCATGGTGTCCGGCCGCCAGGTAGGCCACCCCGGTTTCCCGGGCAAGGTGAACCATCGGCTCAGAGACCTCGCCGGTTACAAAGACATCCACCCCTGCGTCAATCGCCGCCTCAAAATAACCCTGTGCCGCCCCGGTACACCAGGCCAAGCGCTGTACGGGCCTATCCGAGGAATCTGCAAGCACGAAGGGCGCCCGCCCTAGGGCTTTTTCCAGATCGGCCACCAGCGTTTTCACCGTACTCCCCGGCGGCGCTGTGCCGAGGCAACCCAGACCCTGCTCACCGAAGACGCCCGTCGGTGTCCAGCCTGCGGCCCGGGCCAGACCCGCGTTGTTACCCAGAAGCGGGTGGGCATCCAAGGGCAGATGATAGGCATAAAGATTCACATCATTCAGCAACAGGGTTTTCAGGCGGTTACGCCGGATGCCCGTGACAACCCCGCTCTCACCCCGCCAGAACCAGCCATGATGAACCAGAATGGCATCAGCCCCTTCAGCAACTGCCGTATCCAAGAGCCCCTGGTTGGCTGTAACCCCACAGACCAGGGTTGATATCTCGTTTCGACCCTCTACCTGCAGGCCATTTGGGCAATAATCCTTGAAGACCTCAGGGTGTAGTAGATCACTCAGATACTGGGTCAGCGTATCGCGGGTCACGAATGCCATGAGCCCTCCCCTCTGGGTTTAGAGAATCGGCGCACCGTCATCTGCCGATGCCATGGGTTCCGGTTTTGCTTTCGGCTTGATGAACTTAGCCAAAATCAGTCCCAGCTCATAAAGCAGCCAGAGCGGCACGGCGAGCAACACCTGCGACATGATATCGGGCGGTGTAAAGATCGCCCCGATCACAAAGGCGCCGACGATCACATAGGGGCGCCAGGTGCGCAGCTTTTCCAGCGAGACCACTCCCATACGCACCAAGACGATCACAACCACCGGGACCTCAAAGGTCAGCCCAAAGGCCAAAAAGGTCGTCAGAACAAAAGACAGGTATTTGTCGATGTCGGTCATCCACGCAACGCCTTCCGGGGCGATCGCCGCCATGAAGGTAAAGACGGAGGGAAACACCACAAAATAGGCAAATGACATCCCGGCCGCAAAAAGCCCTAGTGAGGCTAGCATGAGCGGAATTGCCAGTGATTTCTCATGCTGGTATAGGCCCGGCGCGATAAACGACCAGACTTGCCAGAGCACCACGGGCAAGGCAATCAGAAAGGCCAGCATGAGAGTCACCTTGACCGGCACCAGAAATACCCCGACCACATCGGTGGCGATCATCTGGCCATCCTGCGGCAGGGCCGCAATCATGGGCTCGGCCAGCAGCGCATACCAGTCGCGCGCCCAGGGGAAAAGGATCAGGAAGACCACCAGCACCGCCAGAGACGCCCGGATCAGTCGGGTCCGCAGTTCCACCAGGTGCTCAATCAGCGTGCCGTGCAGACCCTCTCCTTCGACCGGGCCTTCGATAGCGGGCGGCGGCTCCGCAGGGGCCGCGGGTTTACGTTGAAGGATCTTGGGCAGACGCAGCATGACTAGAAGAGGCGGAATTGATCATCATCCGCCGATGCGGGCGGTGTTGCGGATGCCAAGGGTGCC
>CAZRYZ010000015.1:2182-27738 GCA_964604465.1 uncultured Dechloromonas sp.
CGCTTTCTGGTTTTGGGCGGCGCTTTCACTGCGGCGGGTTCGCCCGGGTCCGGCTCGATCGCTGCAGTCTCCACGACCGAGGATGCGGTTGCGTCCAGTTCGGCCACGGCATCCAGCAGCGCCGTTTGCTGATCAAGTGCTTCTTTCTTCAGGGATGACTCGACCACCCGCATGGATTCCTGCATGGACTGCACGGTGGTCTCCATTTCATGCTGCAGGCGGCGGATTTCTTCAAACTCGACTTCACGATTGAAATCGCGTTTGATATCGTGGACATAACGCTGCAATCGCCCGGCAAAGCGGCCGATATTGCGCGCAACGCCAGGTAAACGCTCAGGGCCAATGACCACGAGCGCCACGACAGCGACGAGAAATATTTCGGTAAACCCGATGTCAAACATAGGCAGGACCTGAGAGACGCGCGCCAAGTGCCTGAGGCACCGGCGCCGATCAATCAGTTCTTGGTGTGCTCGCCTTCAATGGTACGACCCGCAGGTTGACCTTGTGCCGGTTCGCCAGCAGCAACAGCAGGCTTGGTGGCTTCGCCCTCGCCTTCCTTCATGCCATCCTTGAAGCCTTTGACGGCGCCCCCGAGATCCTGGCCCACATTACGCAGCTTCTTGGTGCCAAAAATCAGCAGAACGATGACCAGAACAATCAGCCAGTGCCAGATACTGAACGAACCCATAGCTTGAACTCCCTAATACGGTAAAAAATCTTAACTTACTGAATTGCTGAAAAATCAGTCCTGACGCTTGAGCATCGGACCAACCGGCTGATCACCGCCCACGATATGGGCATGCAGATGCGGCACTTCCTGGCACCCGATCTCACCGTTGTTAATGATGACACGGAATCCACCCGGACTGCCTGCTTCAGCAGCCAGTTTACCGGCAATTCCCAGGATGCGCCCAAGGGCCGCCTCATGTTCAGGCGTCGCCTCCTGCAGCGAGCGCAAATGCAGCTTGGGAATCACCAGGATATGCACCGGGCGCTGCGGGTGGATATCGTGGAAGGCGTAGACCAGATCGTCCTCATAAATCTTCTTGGACGGGATCTCTCCGGCGACGATCTTACAAAAAATGCAATCAGCACTCATCAGGCAACCCCTCAGGCGGTCCGCGACCGTTTTTCGTCAATGCCCGAAATCCCCTCGCGGCGATGCAGCTCCTGAAGAATATCGTCGGCCGACATATCAAAAAACGCCATGAGCACTAGGATGTGATACACCACATCGGTGGCCTCATTGACGATGGGCAAGCGCTTGCCGTCCTTGGCCGCCATAATCAGCTCGGCCGATTCCTCACCGATCTTCTTGAGAATGGCATCGGGCCCCTTGGCAAACAGGGAGGCCGTGTAAGACGAAGACGGGTCGGCGTTACGGCGCGCCAGTAGCGTTTCGCTCAGGCGGTTGAGCACTTCAAGTGTGCCAGCTTTCATTGATACATCTCCTTAGGGTCACGCAGCACCGGCTCAACAGCATGCCATTGCTCACCGATCAGGGAATAGAAGAAACAGGATTGCCGGCCCGTATGGCAGGCAACCCCACCCTGCTGTTCCACGAGTAATAGTAACGCGTCCCCGTCACAATCGGTCCGCAGGGCACGCACCAGCTGCTCGTTGCCGGACTCCTCACCCTTGCGCCAAAGTTTCTGGCGCGACCGCGACCAGTAAACCGCCTTGCCGGTTTCCACTGTCAGCTCGAGGGATTCGCGATTCATCCAGGCCTGCATCAGCACTACCCCGGAATCGATATCCTGAGCGATCGCCGCGATGAGCCCTTCGTCGTTAAAGCACAGGGCATCAAGCCAGTATAGATCGGGGTTCAGGTCTTTGCTCATAAATTACAGACGGACAGGAATGCCCCGCTCCTTCATATAGGTTTTCGCTTCCTGCACCGTGTGCTGGCCGAAATGGAAGATCGATGCCGCCAACACGGCAGACGCATGGCCTTCGCTCACCCCATCCGCCAGATGCTGCAGGGACCCGACACCACCACTGGCAATCACCGGCACGGGCACGGCATCCGAGACCGCCCGGGTCAGCGCCAGATCGAATCCTTCACAGGTGCCATCACGGTCCATACTGGTCAGCAGAATCTCACCGGCGCCATACTCGGCCATCTTGCAAGCCCAGGCCACCACATCCAGGCCCGTGGCCTTGCGCCCGCCATGGGTAAAGACTTCCCAGCGGCCCGGGGCAACCTGTTTGGCATCAATCGCTACGACGATGCATTGCGAACCCACCTTGTCTGAGGCCTCACGCACCAGCTCGGGTCGATCCACCGCAGCGGTATTGATCGAGACCTTGTCGGCACCGGCATGCAATAGGCGTCGCACATCGGCAACCTGGCGCACACCCCCGCCCACCGTCAGCGGAATAAACACCTGGGCCGCACAGGCTTCGACCACCTCGAGAATGATGTCGCGCTGATCCGAACTGGCCGTGATGTCCAAAAAAGTGAGCTCATCGGCCCCCTGCGCATCGTAACGGCGCGCGATCTCTACCGGGTCGCCGGCATCCCGCAGGCCCACAAAATTGGTCCCCTTCACCACGCGACCGGCGGTCACGTCCAGACAGGGAATGATGCGCTTGGCCAGCATCTCGGATCAGGCACGCAGGCCGGCAGACTTGCCCAGCTTATCGGCTTCGGCCTGAGCTGCAGCCAAATCGAGCGAGCCGTCATAAATGGCGCGGCCGGCAATCACACCTGTCACACCATCCTCTTCGACAGCGCACAGGGCCGAAATATCGCTCATATTGGTCAGGCCACCGGAGGCGATGACCGGAATCTTGAGTGCCTGCGCCAGCTTCTTGGTGGCTTCGACGTTAATCCCCGAGAGCATGCCATCACGACCGATGTCGGTGTAGATAATGGCTTCAACCCCGTAGTTTTCAAACTTCTGTCCCAGGTCGATCACATCATGGCCGGTAATTTTCGACCAGCCATCCACGGCCACCTTCCCGTCTTTAGCATCAAGACCCACAATAATGTGTCCCGGAAAGGCTGTGCAGGCATCCTGCAGAAAGCCCGGCGTTTTGACCGCCGCCGTGCCAATGATCACATAACTGATCCCTAGGTCGAGATAACGCTCGATGGTATCCAGATCCCGGATCCCGCCGCCGAGCTGCACCGGAATGCGCTCTTCGACCACCTCCAGGATGCTACGCACCGCATCATCATTCACCGGCTTACCGGCAAAGGCACCATTCAAATCCACCAGATGCAGACGGCGGGCGCCCTGGTCGAGCCATACCTGAGCCTGGGCTGCCGGGCTATTGTTGAAGACAGTAGCATCTTCCATGAGGCCCTGCTTCAGGCGAACGCACTGGCCGTCTTTAAGGTCAATTGCAGGAATGATCAGCATGATGAGTAGTCAATAAACGTCGGATCAGAAAATCACACAGACACCGCGGGTGTCCAGCTCACAAAATTACGAAGCAGTTGCAGCCCGTCGCGCGCACTCTTTTCAGGGTGGCACTGGATGGCAAAAATATTGTCGCGTGCTACCGCCGTGGTAAAGGTCACGCCGTAATCGGTTTGCCCCACGACCAGCGCCGGATCAGCCGGAACCACGTGATAGCTGTGCACGAAATAGAAGAACGCCTGGTCATCAATACCGGCCCACAGCGGATGCGGAGACTGGGTCCCCCGGGACTGCCTCACCTGATTCCAGCCCATGTGCGGCACCTTCAGGCGCTGACCATCAGCACCCTTCATGTCACCCGCAAAACGCTTAACCTGCCCGGGGAGAATCCCCAGACCCGCGGCATTGCCTTCTTCGCTATGTTCAAACAGCATCTGCAGGCCAATGCAGATGCCCAGAAAAGGCTTGCTGGCGGCCGCGGTGACGACCGCCTGACGCAAGTTACGCGCATCCAGCTCGGCCATGCAGTCGCGCATGGCGCCCTGCCCCGGGAAAACGATCCGGTCGGCTGACTCAACCACATCGGGGGTCGAAGCCAGCATCACCTCAGCGCCTTCCGCACCAGCAACCACGTGGCGCAATGCCTGCTCGACCGAGCGCAGGTTGCCCATGCCATAGTCGACAATAGCAATGCGGTTGGTTTGCGTCATGAGCTGTTTATTCCGAGCCGATACCGATCAGGTTGCTGCACAATCGCGCAATCAGAGCGACCCCTTGGTCGACGGAATCACATTACCCTGGCGGGCATCCGGCGCAATCGCCATGCGCAAGGCGCGACCAAAGGCCTTGAACACCGTCTCGGCCTGGTGGTGCGCATTCTCCCCACGCAGGTTATCGATGTGCAGCGTCACCTTGGCATGGTTCACAAAGCCATGGAAGAATTCCGAGAAAAGATCCACATCGAACTGGCCGATCCAGGCACGCTTAAACGGCACCTCCATCACCAGCCCCGGGCGACCGGAAAGATCGATCACCACGCGTGAGAGCGCTTCGTCTAGCGGCACATAGGCATAGCCGTAGCGCACAATACCCTTCTTGTCGCCGACCGCTGCGGCAAAGGCCTGCCCCAGAGTGATCCCGATGTCTTCCACAGTATGGTGTGCATCAATGTGCAGATCACCGGTGGCTTTAACCGTCAGATCAATCAAACCATGGCGAGCAATCTGATCCAGCATGTGATCCAGAAACGGCACGCCAGTGGCCAGGTCGGCCTTGCCCGTGCCGTCGAGATTAATGCTGACGGTAATCTGGGTTTCGAGGGTATCGCGCTGAATGGTCGCTTGACGCATGGTTGAGCCGTTCGGGTGACGTTCGAATAAGTTGGCACCATGATACCATCGCAACGCCTCTGCCAACCCCACTGCGCCTGATTGAAAGCCCTTACCGCATGAGCCGTTTCTGGAGCCCGATTGTCCACAAGCTGACCCCCTACACCCCGGGGGAACAGCCCAAAATCGCCAATCTGATCAAACTCAACACCAACGAGTGCCCTTACCCGCCCTCGCCCAAGGTGCTGGAGGCTATCCGCGCTGCAACCAACGGCGACCTGCGCCTCTATCCGGATCCGGATTCCACCGCGTTGCGCCAGGCCATTGCGGACTATTACAACATCGGTCGTGATCATGTTTTTGTCGGCAACGGCTCCGACGAAATCCTGGCCTTCGCCTTCCAGGCGCTACTCAACCAGAACGGACCACTGGTCTACCCGGACATTACTTACAGCTTCTACCCGGTCTATTGCCAGCTCAATGGCATCACCGCCCAGACGGTTCCGCTCAAAGATGACTTCTCGCTGGACCTCGAGACCATTCCTAACGATGCCGGCGCCGTCATCTTCCCGAACCCGAACGCGCCCACTGGCCAGTGCGTCAGCCTCGATGCCATCAGCCATTTATGCCGCCGCATGCCCGACCAGGTCATCGTGGTCGATGAAGCCTATGTCGATTTCGGTGCCGAAACGGCTGTGCCGCTGGTCAAAGACTTTCCCAACCTGCTGGTCGTGCAGACCTTCTCGAAATCGCGAGCTCTGGCTGGCCTACGCGTGGGCTTTGCCATCGGGCAGCCCGAACTGCTTGCCGGGTTGGAACGGGTCAAGAACAGTTTCAACTCCTACCCCGTTGATCGCCTGGCCAGTGCCGGTGCCATTGCCGCGATTAAAGACCGCGCCGGTTTTGGGCATGACTGCCAGCGTATTATCGAATCACGTCAATGGCTGACCGCAGAACTTGCAGCACTCGGTTTTGAGGTCGTGCCTTCCCGAGCCAATTTCGTTTTCGTGCGCCACCCGAAACACGATGCGGGAGAACTGGCTTTGGCACTTCGTAATCGTGCAATTCTAGTGCGCCACTTCCGCTTACCACGCATCGATCAGCACCTACGCATCACCATCGGCACGCGGGAAGAGTGCGATGCGCTGGTGAAGGCGCTGACCGAAATCCTCTAAACGACGCCGGTGATCCCGGCAATAGCACCAAGCAAAATCAGCCAGAGCGGGTGAACTTTCGTTCTCATATTCAGTAAAACAGTCGCAGCGACCAACAGCAGGCTGATCCAGCCCGCCTCGGCCGAGCGGACGATCAATACACCCGACGCGAGCACCAGGCCGACTGCCATGGGTGCCACACCTAGCTGAATCGCGGCCCGACCGCGCCAGTGTTGCAGGCGATCCCAGTGTTTGAAGAGCAAGCCGACGAGCAGGCTCATGGGAAGACACATGCCCAGGGTCGCCGCCAACGCACCGGGCCAACCCGCCACATGCTGCCCGATAAGGGTCACAATCAGCACATTCGGCCCCGGCGCCGCCTGCGCAATTGCAAACAGGTCCGTAAAGGTCTGGGCGGTCATCCAGCTGTGTTCGGTCACCGCAATCCGGTACAGCTCGGGGATCACTGCCGTAGCCCCGCCAAAGGAGACAAAAGCCAGGAAGAAAAAGCTCGTAAAGAGTTCAAGCAGCAGGATCATGAGCGCACCTGCGGCGAGATGGATTCACGGCTCAGGCGCCACCAGCTCAGGCCGACAGACACGACCGCCCCACCGATCATGACCTGGGGTAAGGGCCAGTGCAAAATCGCCAAGGCAACGAAGGCCAACCCGGCAATGGGCAGATAGACGCGCCGTTGTTTCAGGTTGAATCCCATCCGGATGCCCGTCGCGATGATCAGCCCGGCGCCGACCAGGGTCACACCATGCAACATGGATTGAACGAAAGGCAACTCTCCGTAAACCACATAGAGCAAGCCCAGCAAGAGCACGATGAACACGGGGGCAATCATGAGCCCGAGGGCGCCAGCCAGAGCGCCACGCCAGCCACAAAACCGGACACCAACGGCAACCGCCAGATTGACGACATTCGGCCCGGGCAAAAACTGGCACATGCCCAGCAAAATGTTGAATTCTTCGGCCGTCAGCCAACGCCGGGTATCCACCAGCATACGGCGCGCCCAGGGCAACACACCCCCGAAGCCGCAAAGGCCGACATAGGCAAAACCGCGGAATAAGGCCGTTGGCCCGGGTACCGCCCGAACCGGGGCCAACGGTGGATTAGTGTCCGAGGCGGAAGTCTGCAGATCGGGCATGCGCCGTCAGCCCCTCGCCTTCAGCCAGTGCCGATGCCACACGCCCTAGCGTCTGGGCACCCGCCTGTGAAACCTGAATCAGGCTGCTGCGCTTCTGGAAGTCATACACGCCCAGGGGCGACGAGAACCGGGCGCTCCCTGACGTCGGCAACACATGGTTCGGGCCGGCACAGTAATCACCCAGCGATTCGGAACTGTATGCCCCCATGAAGATCGCGCCGGCATGACGAATCAGCGGTAGCAGTGCCTGAGGATCGGCGACAGACAATTCCAGATGCTCCGGGGCAATCCGGTTACTGATGGCACAGGCCTCGGCCAGATCTTTCACCTTAATGAGCGCCCCACGGTCGGTGAGTGAGGTACGAATAACATCCGCCCGCGGCATCTGCGGCAACAGTCGTGAGATGCTTTCAGCCACGGCATCCAGATAGGCAGCATCGGGGCTAATCAGAATGGATTGCGCTAGCTCATCGTGCTCGGCTTGCGAAAAGAGATCCATCGCGACCCAATCCGGCGGCGTGGCGCCATCGGCAATAATCAGGATCTCAGAAGGGCCGGCAATCATGTCGATGCCGACGGTACCAAAGACGTGGCGTTTGGCATTGGCCACATAGGCGTTGCCCGGTCCCACAATCTTGTCGACCTGCGGGATGGTCGCTGTGCCATAAGCCAGCGCCCCGACTGCCTGAGCACCGCCAATGGTGAAGACCCGATCCACACCGGCAATTGCTGCCGCGGCCAGTACCAGCGGGTTACGTTCGCCACCGGGTGTCGGTACGACCATGATCAGCTCGCCCACGCCGGCCACCTTGGCCGGAATGGCATTCATCAGTACGGATGAGGGGTATGCTGCCTTACCACCGGGCACGTAGAGTCCCACCCGGTCCAGCGGGGTCACACGCTGGCCAAGTACCGTGCCATCGGCTTCGGTATAGGTCCAACTTTCGGCGCGTTGCCGTTCATGGAATGCGCGAACCCGTTGTGCCGCAGTTTCCAGTGCTGCACGTTGTTCACCTGAAAGCGATGCCAGGGCTTTGTCCAGCTCTGAGCGAGGCAGTTCCAACTGGTGCGCATCATGGATATCTAGCCGATCAAACTTGCGGGTGTAATCCAGTACCGCTGCATCACCACGCTGGCGAATATCGGCGAGGATATCGAGCACGGTGCGCTCAATGCTGGCATCCTGCTCAGCCTCCAGCGTCAGCAACTGAGTGAGCTGCTCATCAAAGTCTGGTGTAGCGGTCGAAATGCGGCGAATCATGGCAATCTCACCCCGTCTATTGCGCCGACTGGCGCGCTACGGCGCCCTCAAAGTCGGCGAGCATGCGCTGCAGGCGATCGTGCTTGAGCTTGAGTGCGGCCGGATTCACCACTAGGCGCGATGAGATCGGCATCACCTCTTCCACCGCGATCAGATTGTTAGCGCGCAGCGTGTTGCCCGAGGAGACCAGGTCGACGATGGCATCTGACAAACCCACGAGTGGACCGAGCTCCATGGAACCATAGAGCTTGATCAGATCAATGTGCACACCCTTAGCCGCAAAGTGGTCCCTTGCGATATTGACGTATTTGGTCGCTACCCGTAAGCGGCTCCCCGGTTTTACAGCATCAGCGTAATCAAACCCTTCAGACACGGCGACCATCATCTTGCATTTGGCAATCTGAAGATCCAGCGGCTGATAGAGCCCCTGACCACCATGCTCAATAAGTACATCCTTACCTGCGACACCTAGATCGGCGGCCCCGTATTGCACATAGGTTGGTACATCAGTCGCCCGCACAATCACGATCCGTACATCCGGATCTTGCGTCGGCAGAATGAGTTTGCGTGAGGATTCCGGATCTTCGGTTGGCAGAATGCCCGCCGCTTCTAGCAGCGGCAGTGTCTCTTCAAGAATGCGCCCTTTAGAAAGGGCGATCGTGATGCCGGCGGTATTACTCGTCACAGCGCATACTTTCGTTGCAAAAACCCTATTCTAGCGGACGCGGCGAACCGATGCCCCCAGACGGGCCAGTTTTTCCTCAATCCGCTCATAGCCCCGATCCAGGTGATATATCCTTTCGATGAGCGTTTCACCCTGAGCGGCCAGCCCGGCAATCACCAGTGCAGCCGAAGCACGCAGGTCGGTTGCCATAACGGCCGCCCCCTGAAGCTTTTCGACCCCGGTCACAGCGGCGGAATTGCCATCGATATGAATATTGGCACCCAGGCGCATGAGCTCAACCGCATGCATGAAGCGATTCTCGAAGATGGTTTCCTTGATGATCGACGTGCCTTCCGCCAGGCAGTTCACTGCCATGAGCTGTGCCTGCATATCGGTCGGGAAGGCCGGATAAGGCGCTGTGCGAAACGACACCGCCTTGAGTCGTGCCGGTGCCTTCAATGCAATGTGTTGTGCATCACCCGTGATTTCGCAACCAGCTTCAACGAGCTTGGCGGTTACCGCATCAAGATAGGCGGCCGACGTACCCTGAAGCACCACGTCACCCCCCGTGATCGCGGCAGCACACAAATAGGTTCCCGTTTCGATACGATCTGGCATCACGGCATGTTCGGCGCCGTGCAGCGCCGGGACACCCTGGATCACGATGCGATCCGTCCCCGCCCCTTCGATTTGGGCGCCCATGGCGATCAGGCAGTTGGCCAGATCGACAACCTCTGGTTCACAAGCGGCGTTCTCGATGACGGTCTCCCCCTGCGCCAGGGTCGCAGCCATCATGAGGTTCTCAGTCCCGGTCACGGTAACCATATCAGTACAGATTCGCGTACCTTTGAGGCCACCTCCCGGTGCCTTGGCGTGGATATAACCAGCCTCGACATGCACCTCGGCACCCATGGCCTGCAGGCCTTTGATGTGCTGATCGACCGGGCGCGCACCAATCGCACAACCACCCGGCAACGAGACCTTGGCCTGCCCCCAGCGCGCGACCAGTGGGCCCAGTACCAGAATCGAGGCACGCATGGTTTTGACGAGCTCGTACGGTGCTGTGGGATCAGTCAGACCGTTGGCATCCAGCGTGACGCCCGCTTCCGCGCCATCCAGCGTGGATGACACGCCCATATTGGTGAGCAGACGGATCATCGTCGCCACATCATGCAGATGCGGCAGATTGGTCAACACCAGCGGCTCACGCGTCAGCAGGCTGGCACACAGAATCGGCAGCGCGGCGTTCTTGGCACCCGAGATCTTGATCTCACCCTGCAGACGGCTACCGCCCTGAATTAAGAGTTTATCCACGGTTGGCCCACTCCTCCGGGGTCAGCGTCTGCATGGTCAAGGCATGCACCAGCTCATCGCGCATGGCATCGCCCAGCGCCCCGTAAACCGCCTGATGGCGGCGTACCCGCGGCAACCCCGCAAAGGCCTCGCTCACGATCAGCAATTCAAAATGACGGCCATCGCCATCCAACACCAGATGTTGCACCGGCAGTTTGGCGCGCAGCGCCGCTTCAATGTCTTCTAGGCGAACCATGATTCTTTCCATCAGGTACGTAGCTTGTAGCCACGCACCAGTAATCCAAAACTTAACAGGCCGATTCCCACAGTAAAGACTGTCGCCACCCCCAGACTTAACCAAGGTGACGCATCCGATACGGCAAAGAAGCCGAAGCGGAAACCATCAATCATGTAGAACACCGGATTGACTCGGGAAACCGTCTGCCAAAACTCAGGGAGTGATTGTACCGAGTAGAAGACCCCCGATAACATGGTGAGGGGCAGAATCAGAAAATTCTGGAAGGCCGCCAGCTGATCGAACTTTTCGGCCCACATACCGGCAATAAGCCCCAGACTCCCCATCAGGGTACCGCCCAGCACCGTGAAAACCAGCACCCAGAGCGGCTGGGCAATGCTTAAACCACCGACCCAGGAAGTCGCAACCAGCACCCCGGCCCCCACCACGGCCCCGCGAATGGTCGCCGCCAGCAAATAGGCAACAAAAAACTGGGCATTGGAGATGGGCGTCAGCAGCACAAAAACCAGGTTTCCCGTAATCTTGGACTGGATGAGTGAGGACGAGCTGTTGGCAAAAGCATTCTGCAGCACGGACATCATCACCAGCCCCGGGATCAGGAAGGCGGTATAGCGCACACCATGCACCTGCACATGGTTATCCAGCACCTGCGAAAAGATCATCAGATACAACAGGGCCGTGAGCACGGGGGCGCAGACCGTCTGGAAACCCACCTTCCAGAAGCGAAGCAACTCCTTGCGCAGCAGGGTCAGAAAGGCCGTCATGAGCGGCCTGCCCCGAGTACCGGTTCACCCATGAAACTGAGAAAGGCTGTTTCCAGATCCGGCGGCTCAATTCGCATGTCCTCGAGCGTACAGCCGGATTCGCGCAAGGCCGCTAGCACGGATTCGATCTCGGCCAGCGCATCCAGGTGCCACGCCCAGGTATGCGGCACATCAGGGATGGGCTTGGCCAGCCGTTGTAAGGCGGGGGGCAGGATGCTCCCGGCCCCCAGACGCACCGTGAGCCGATGCTGGGCAAACTGGCGGATCAGGGTCTCGGTCTTTTCCAGGGCGCAGATCTCGCCATCGCGCATCAGGGCCAGGCGACCGCAGAGTTCTTCGGCCTCTTCCAGATAATGGGTGGTCAGAATAATCGTGTGGCCATCGCGGTTCAATCGACGAATGAACTGCCAGAGACCCTGGCGTAATGCCACATCCACCCCAGCGGTTGGCTCATCCAGAATAATCACCGGTGGCCGGTGCACCAGCGCCTGCGCCACCAGCACCCGGCGTTTCATGCCGCCCGACAGACTACGCATGGACGCATTGGCTTTATCCGACAGATCCAGGGCATCTAGCAACTCATCGATCCAGGGATCATTGTTCGGAAGGTCAAAGTAACCGGATTGCAGGCGGAGGATTTCGCGAACGGAAAAGAACGGGTCAAAGACCAGTTCCTGCGGCACGACCCCCAGCGAACGACGCGCTCCGCGGTAATCGTTGCGGGTATCGTGACCCTGAATATGAATAGTGCCCGTATCCTGCCGACACAAGCCGGCCATGCAGGAAATTAATGTGGTCTTGCCGGCGCCATTCGGCCCGAGCAGCCCGAAAAATTCACCGGGCTTAATATCCAGATCTACATCCCGCAGCGCGTGGACCCTTGACTGCGCCCGGGACTTGCTGGAGAAGGTCTTTGAAACCTGCCTGACGGCAACTGCCGGAGCACCCACCTCAAACGACCCAGAACAGGGTCTGCAGGCCATACAGGTCACCTAAGGCCTTAAGGCCAGACGGCGCATGGTGCACGGTAACCGTCGCACCCTTGGCCGCGCGGCTGAGCGCAAGCAGCACACTCAGTGCCGAAGAATCTACACGATCAACCGCTTTAAGATCGACATGCATGACCCCCGAGAAACGGTTCAAACCAGCGAGTAATCCCGGCACCTCCGCTGCCGTCATGCTGCCAACGACTTCCAGCAGACCCTCCGGGCTTAAGCGCAGTGCCGACATTCCCATGAATCAGGCCGACTTGGCCTTTTGGCTTGCCTGAAGATTCTTCTCAGACAGTGTCTTGATCAGACCATCAATCCCGTTGGCACGAATTTCCTGGGTAAAGCTCTCGCGATAATTGGTGATCAGCGACACCCCGGCCAGCACCACGTCGTAGACCTTCCAGCTCTCGGTCGATTTCTCGAGGCTGAAGTTCACATCTACCGGCTTACGGCCCGGTTTAATGATTAGAGTTTTGACGACCACCTCATTCTCATCGCCATTCATCTTGAAGGGCAGGTATTCCAGGGTCTGATTCTTGGTGATACCGATAAAGGCATTCGCAAATGTGCGTACCAGCAAGACCCTGAATTCATTCACCAGAGCCTTTTTCTGCTCTGGCGTCGCCTGACGCCAATCCTTACCTACAGCCAATCGTGTCATCCGGTTGAAATCAAAACTGCTGAGCACGGATTTCTCGGCCCATTCGATCAGCTTGCTGGTATCACCCTTCTGCAGGGCGGCATCCTGGTTGACGTAGACGTAGGTTTCCTGCGTGATCTGCTTGACCAACTGATCTGGCGGCACGACATTGGCCAGAGCAACCGGTGCGAACAGGACACAAATGAGTAACGCGATTCGACGCAATAAAGACATCTTCAGACACCCAAAATTATCACATGAGCTCTCATTTTACTGCCGAAGCCCGAGTACGTCAGCAGGCGGGTTACGAAGCCGGGGCAGCCGGCACGTCAGTAGGCGAGGAGACCTTTTTGTCAGTCGCTTCCGGCTCGTCGCCCGGATCATCCAGCACGGGTGGTGGCGCCCCCTCGCGAATGAGGTTGAGGCGGTTCTGCATGAAAGCATCGCGCAGATAGCTGTATTTGTCGGTCGCCGCTTCCTCGATAATCTTTTCAGCCGGGAAAAGATTGGCCCGGGTGTTGATGTAGTTGACACCCCAGGCGGTGTAATAGGCCGTCGGATCGGTGACGACAAAGCTGAGCGGGCTGGCGGCAATATCCGCGGCCCAGCCAAAGGTATCGCGAATATTACTGGGGCCCAGAATCGGCAGAACGAAATAAGGTCCCGACGGGATACCCCAGCGGCCAAAGGTGACACCAAAGTCATTGGTACTCTTGTACCAGCCGGCATTACCGGCCACATCAAACAGGCCGCCGAAACCCAGGGTGGTGTTGATCAAGACCCGGCCAAAGTCATTGACCGCCTGCTCGCCCCGCCCCTGTAACAGGTCATTGATGCCGATAACCACATCGCTCAGATTGGAAAAGACGTTGGTCACCAGAATCCGGATCGGCTCGGGGAAGATGAATTCGTAGGTCTTGGCGATCGGCTTGACGATGACCGAATCCAGACCTTCGTTCACAGCAAAGATCGCCCGGTTATAACCTTCCCAGGGATCCTGCGGGTTTTCGTATTCCTCGGCAACAACCGCGCCCGACAGTCCGGTCAATAACACCAGACCCACCATGAAGCGCTTCAGGGTCAGACTATTCGGCAGCATCCTTCTTCCCTTCCGAGGCCTTGTTAAACAGGAACTGGCTGATCAGCTTTTCAAGCACGATCGCCGACTGGGTTTTGCTGATTTTGCCACCTGCAGCGAGCATCTGCTCATCGCCGCCGGCATCCAGACCGATATATTGTTCACCCAGCAGACCCGAGGTAAGGATCGAGGCAAAAGTGTCTTTGGGGAACTGGTACTGGCTCTCGATCTTGAGGATGACATTGGCCTCATAGGTCTGGGGATCAAAGCGGATATCCGCCACCCGGCCCACTACCACGCCGGCGCTCTTGACCGGACCGCGCACCTTGAGGCCACCGATGTTGTCGAAGCGGGCATTGAGTTCATAGGTTTGTACAAAGCCCGAAGCAGAGAAATTGCTCACCTTGAGCGCCAGAAAGAGGATCGCGGCGAAGCCCACAGCCACAAACACGCCAACCCACAGATCCATTACCTTGCGGTTCATCATAAGCCTCGGAACATAAATGAAGTCAGAACAAAATCGAGTGCGAGGATTGCCAATGCCGAGGTTACCACTGTCCGGGTAATGGCACGAGAGACCCCCTCGGCAGTAGGCACCGAATCAAAGCCCTCGAAAACGGCAATCAGGGAAACAGCGACGCCAAAGACGGCGCTCTTGATCATGCCATTGAAAACATCATCCCGGAAATTGACATTGGCCTGCATCTGGGACCAGAACGCCCCCTCATCCACCCCGATAAAGACAACGCCGATCAGCCAGCCGCCAAAGATGCCCGCGGCCGTAAAGAGTGCTGCCAGGATTGGCATCGAGATCACCCCACCCCAGAAGCGGGGTGCCATGATCCGCGCCAGGGGGTTCACTGCCATCATGTCCATGGCGGTGAGTTGCTCGGTGGCCTTCATCAGCCCCACTTCGGCGGTCATCGACGATCCCGCCCGCGAAGCAAAAAGTAGACCGGCAACGACCGGCCCCAGCTCACGCACCAGTGAGAGGGCCACCAAGATCCCCAGGGCCTCCGAAGAGCCATAACGCTGCAAGGTGTCATAACCCTGCAAACCGAGCACCAGCCCCACAAACAGGCCGGAGACCAGAATAATGATGAGTGACAGGACGCCGCTCGCAAAGAGTTCGCGCAGCAGCAAACGGGGACGACGGAAGGTTTCTCCGGATTGCGCCAGCATGGCCAAAAAAAATCGGGCAGCAAAGCCCAGGCGCCAGACGCGGTCGATGGTATTGGCACCAATCGTGGAGAAGAAGCGCTCGAGAAAGCCCATCAGGCAGTCTCCGCCAACTGCTTGTCCAGCTCGGGAGCCGGGTAATGGAAGTGAACCGGACCATCCGGTTGAGCGTGAATAAATTGGTAGACGTATGGATCCGTCGACACCCGGATTTCCTCGGGCGTACCCTCACCCACCACGCGACCGGCTGACATAAAGTAGACGTAATCCACAACCGCAAGGGATTCGTGCACATCATGAGTCACCATGACAGACGTTGCCCCAAGGGCATCGGTCAAACGGCGGATCAGCGTAGCGATAATGGATAGCGAGATGGGATCCAGTCCGGTAAAGGGTTCGTCAAACAGGATCAGCTCAGGGTCCAGCGCCACTGATCGGGCCAATGCGACCCGGCGGGCCATGCCTCCCGAGAGTTCGGCCGGCATCAGCTGGGCGGCACCACGAAGCCCCACCGCTTCCAGTTTCAAGAGCACCAGATCGCGAATCGCCGACTCCGGAAGCTTGGTGTGCTCGCGCAGCGGGAAAGCCACGTTGTCATAAACCGACAGATCGGTAAATAGGGCGCCAAACTGGAACAGCATGCCCATCCGGCGGCGCATGTTGTAGAGCGCCTTCTGTCCCATGGCAGCCACATTGTGACCAGCCACCCTAACCTCACCGCGCGAGGGCTGGATCTGACCACCGATTAAACGCAGGAGTGTGGTTTTACCGCACCCGGAACCGCCCATGATGGCGGTGAGCTTACCTTTGGGCAGGCGCATATCAACCCCGGAGATCACGGGTCGATCGCCATAGGCAAAATCGACGCCGGCAATTTCAACATAAGGGACAGACATCAGTGCGCGGTTTCCCAGAAAAGAAGCGAAGTGGTGAAACTTATTTGGGTCATTCTACCACCCATGCGCATCGGTCCGATGCCGCCATCTTTGCAAAAAACCAATGAATTGCCGCGCCTAATCCGGTCAGGAGGCAGGCTTCGTTGCTAAAATGACGCAGAATTCACTCAATATTCATAAAAACGACCATGATGCTCTTCCAAGATCTTTATCACAGCCTCGAAAAGGCACGCTGGTCCATGGCTGATGATGTGCCCTGGGACGAGTTTGATGCCAGCAAGCTGACCGAAGAGCAAGCCCTGACCATCAAGTACAACGCCATTACCGAATGGGCGGCGCTGCCGGCGACCGAGATGTTTCTGCGCGACAACCGCGATGACTCCGACTTTAGCGCCTTCATGAGCATCTGGTTCTACGAGGAACAGAAGCACGCCCTGGTTCTGATGGAATATCTCCGCCGCTTCCGGCCGGATCTGTGCCCGACTGAAGAGGAGCTGCATGCCGTGCGCTTTGAATTTGATCCGGCACCCAAACTCGAGACTCTGATGCTCCACTTCTGTGGTGAGGTGCGTCTGACCCAGTGGTATCGCCGCGCCGGCGAATGGCATACCGAACCAGTGATCAAGAAGATCTACGACCTACTCTCGCGGGATGAAGCCCGCCATGGGGGCGCTTACCTCAAGTACATGAAAAAGGCGTTAGATGCCTATGGCAAGGTAGCGGCTCAAGCGTTTGCCAAGATCGGCGTCCTCATGGCCAGCTCGGCGCGGACCCAGCAGGCACTGCACCCGACCAACCTACATGTCAATAAAGCGCTCTACCCCAAGGATACCGTGCAAAGCCGGATCCCCGATCCCGAATGGCTGGAGCACTGGCTCGATACCCAGATCAAATTTGACAAGGCTTGTGAAGAACGCGTTGTGGGCGGCATCCTGCGGAACCTTTCGAGCCTCTTTGAAAAGACCTTCGAAACCGTTCAGGATCTCAACCGTTTCCGCAAAAGCCTGGCGACGGCCTGATGAGCCACATGACAGATCTCCCGCTCCCGGCGTTTGAAACAAAGATCGTCCAGCCCGGTGAGCTCGCAACGCGCGTGGCCCAGTTGCCGCGCCCGATCGTTTTTACCAATGGCTGCTTCGATATTCTGCACCGGGGTCACGTGACCTATCTGGCGCAGGCTCGTACTCTGGGCGCTTCGCTCATCGTGGCCGCCAATACCGATGCCTCGGTTAAACGCCTAGGCAAAGGGGACGACCGTCCCATGAACCCGCTTGATAATAGGATGGCCGTGCTGGCAGCACTGGAAAGCGTATCTCTGGTGACCTGGTTCGACGAAGACACCCCGATTGAACGCATCCTCGACTGCAAGCCCGATATCCTCGTCAAGGGTGGCGACTGGTCTGTCGACACCATTGTTGGCGCACCAGAAGTCCGCGGCTGGGGCGGCAAGGTGGTGTCGATTCCCTTCCTTCACCAGACATCGACAACCGCGCTGGTGAATAAAATCCGTAGTTAACAAATAACTACAGAACGACCTGCGTACCGAGTTCCACCACGCGATTGGTCGGAATATTGAAATAGTTCGTCGCGCTATCAGCGTTCCGGTACATCGCCACAAAGAGCTTCTCGCGCCAGAAGGCCATTTCGGAATTGAGCCTCGGGATCAGCGTCTCACGCCCCAGGAAGAACGAGGTTTCCATCATGTTGATGGGCAGATCGTGCGCCTCACATAGCTTCAGGGCCTCAGGAATATTGGGCTCTTCCTTGAAGCCATATCGGATCAACACGGTCCAGAAGTTTTCCTTGAGCGGATGCACTTCTACCCGGTCGGTTTCCGGCACAAAGGGCACGTCTTCGATCTGCACACAGGTGACCAGCACCTTTTCGTGCAGTACCTTGTTATGCATCATATTGTGCAGCAGGGCATGCGGCACGCCCGTGGTGTCGGAATTGAGGAACACTGCTGTTCCCGGTACCCGGGTCGGGCCACCGACGGCCAGGCTGCCCACAAAGGCATCCAGACGCAATTCTTCACTGCGTAAGCGCTTGCGCAACAGCTCGCGACCTCGCTTCCAGGTTGTCATCACGGTAAAGAATACCAAGCCCGCCACCAGCGGGAACCAACCCCCATCAGGGATCTTCTGGATGTTGGCCCACAGGAAGATCGATTCGAAGACTAGGAAGAACGAAAATAGTAATGCAGCGCGGTACCAGCCCCAGCCCCAGATCTTGGCAGCAACAACCACCGCCAGGAGCGAGGTGATCACCATGTCACCGGTGACTGCCAGACCATAGGCGCCCGCCAGATTATTCGAAGACTTAAATGTGAGCACCAGCAGAATCACTGCCGACAGCTGCATCCAGTTGACCCCCGGCATGTAGATCTGACCCTGTTCCTTTTCCGAGGTGTGCTGAACCAGCATCCGCGGCACAAAACCCAGCTGCATGGCTTGGCGCGTCATCGAATAGGCGCCGGTAATCACGGCCTGCGAGGCAATCACCGTGGCACAGGTAGCCAGACATACCAGCGGGAAGCGTAGGTATTCCGGTACGCCCATGTAGAACGGGTTATCCATCGCGGCCGGGTTGCCCAACACCAGGGCGGCCTGCCCGAAATAGTTGATCACCAGCGCCGGCAGTACAAAGAATGCCCAGGCCAGACGGATTGGTTTGCGACCAAAGTGGCCCATGTCGGCATAGAGCGCTTCGGCACCGGTCACGGCCAGCACCACGCTACCCATGGCGTAAACCGCCATATGTGGACTATCGAACAGCAAGTGCACGGCATACATCGGGTTAAGTGCCAGCAACACGTGCGGATTGCCAATCACATTAAACAGACCCATGGCACCCAGCACGGCAAACCAGATCCCCATGACCGGACCAAAGAAGGCGCCCACCCGGGCCGTGCCATGTTTCTGGAACATGAAGAGCACGACCAGAATCACCAGCGTGATCGGGATGACCAGGCTGTGTAATTGCGGAGCAACCACTTCCAGCCCTTCTACCGCCGACAGCACCGAGATTGCGGGGGTAATCATGCCGTCACCGTAGAACATGGCTGTACCGAGAATGCCGGCCATCATGATCCATAGGGTGCGCTTGGGTTTGTCATGCGCCTCGTGCAGCGCCAGCGCAATCAGCGCCATCATGCCGCCCTCGCCCCGGTTATCGGCCCGGAGAATAAAGACGATGTACTTGAAAGAGACGATGATCATCAACGCCCAGAAGATCATCGACAGGCCGCCAAAGACATTGGCTTCGGTCAGCGGGATTGGGTGGTTGCCGGCGAAGAGCTCTTTAAAGGCGTAAAGGGGGCTGGTACCGATATCACCATACACCACCCCCAGCGCGCCCAGAACGAGCAGCCTTAGGCTGGTCTTATGCTCCTCGAGCGAAGGCGCAGACGAATTTGACGTCACTGACGACATGATGACTCCCTACAACTCAATCAGAACAGTGCGTCAAACACCAAGTGTCAGACCAACATCAGAACGGGATATCGTCATCCAGATCCGCCACATTGGCAGGCGGACGACGGTTGGCATTCCCAGTAGAGGCGGCGGCGGGCGCAAAAGGATCATCACGACTGACCGGTTCACCCTGGCCTTCGCGACGACCCAGCATTTTCATTTCAGTCGCTTCGACTTCAGTCGTGTAACGTTCCTGTCCGTCCTTATCCTGCCACTTGCGGGTCTTGATACGACCTTCAATATAAACCTGCGAACCTTTTTTCAGGTATTGACCGGCAATTTCGGCCAGGCGGCGATAAAACACGACTCGATGCCACTCCGTGGATTCACGCTGTTCGCCACTGGCCTTGTCGCGCCAGGTATCGGTGGTGGCAAGTCGGATGTTGCACACGGCATCGCCGGAAGTAGTGTAACGGGTCTCGGGATCTGCACCGAGGTTACCGATGAGGATTACTTTATTAAGCGATGCCATTGTCAATCTCCTGAGTTAACGAGTGTAGCGGCCAAAAAGATGGCTTACCGAAACCGCAGAATAACACGCAACAGGTTCATTCAGGAATGCGAGCCGGCCACTTGAGCGAAATCGCTAGCCAAATCAATGCGATAAAAGCGCAACCCGTAAAAACATTAACCGCACCACCTGTCTGGAGCAGGAGGCCACCGATCGCCCCACCCGTAAACAGACCGAGAGACTGCAAAGTATTGTAGATACCCAGTGCCTGAGCTTTGCCAGCAGCAGGCGCAATGCGCGAGATCAGCGAGGGTTGCAGCGCCTCAAGCGTATTAAAGCCACTGAAAAACAGCGCTATCAGTCCAAAAATCATCATGATGGCTGGGGCGTTACCCCATGCGCCGCTCTGCAAGAAAACGATAAAACCGATTTGCGCCAGCAAGAGTCCGGCGATGGCAGCCTGGTAGACCTGCGCCATGCGCTTATAACGCTCGGCCTGCATCATGGCCGGCCACAGCAGCATCAGTGCCATCAGAACGGCTGGCAGGTAAACCATCCAGTGGCTGGCCAATGGCAGATCGGCATACTGAATCAGCAGGGACGGCACCGCTACCCACATGGCAATCTGGACCGCATGTAGCATGAAAACCCCCAGATTAAGCCGAAACAGGCGCGGTTCCATCAGCACCTGGAAAAAGGTACCGGTCACGGGCTTTGGCAACGGCGGTGCCGCCGGGACAAGGCGGAACAACGCCCAAAAAGCGGCGAGGCCGAGCACACAGGTGAACCAGAAAAGCCCTCCTAGGCCGACCCAGCCGTAGAGCACAGGCGCCAGCGCCAGAGACAGCGCAAACATGAGTGCAATCGAGCCCCCGATCATGGCCATGGCTTTGCTGCGCTGGCTATCACGAGTGAGGTCGGCCACCAGGGCGGTAATCGCGGCTGAAATCGCCCCACTCCCCTGAATCATGCGCCCCCAGGTCATGGCCTCGACCGAATCGGCCATGGCGCAGACCACGCTCCCCACAACAAACAGGCTGAGGCCAAAGGCAATGACCGGCTTACGCCCCCAGCGATCGGCCGCTAACCCCAGCGGCAGCTGCAGAAAAGCCTGACTCAGGCCATAGGCACCAAGCGCCAACCCCACTGCGGCAATATCCTGCCCCCCGGTCAGATCACGGGCGGCCACGGCAAAGACCGGCAATACGATAAACAAACCCAGCATGCGCAGGGCAAAAATGGCGGCAAGGCCCATTGCCGCGCGCTTTTCGGCAGGCAACATGGGTTCTTTAGGGGGGCGGTTGGATTCGGTCATTAATTAACAGTTGCGGCGCACAATCGCAGCCGCGTAATATTACCAGTTGGCCTTTAATCGGCCATAAGTACTTAGTACGTCACTGGACGATGACTGTAACCGATTCTCGAAAGACGTCATGGAAGACATCCGCATCCGCGGTGCACGCACGCACAACCTGCAAAACATCAGTCTGGACTTGC
This sequence comes from uncultured Dechloromonas sp., assembly GCA_964604465.1. Taxonomy (GTDB): domain Bacteria; phylum Pseudomonadota; class Gammaproteobacteria; order Burkholderiales; family Rhodocyclaceae; genus Fluviibacter. The sequence goes on from CAZRYZ010000015.1 coordinate 23,630, forward strand.
CCCGTCACAAGCTGATCGTGATCACCGGTCTCTCCGGATCGGGCAAGAGCTCACTTGCTTTCGATACGCTGTATGCCGAAGGCCAACGTCGCTACGTCGAAAGTCTGTCCGCCTACGCCCGCCAGTTCCTGCAGCTCATGGAGAAACCGGATGTCGATCTAATCGAGGGCCTCTCGCCCGCCATCTCGATCGAACAAAAGGCTACCAGCCATAACCCGCGTTCCACGGTGGGTACCGTCACCGAAATCCACGACTACCTGCGCCTGCTCTTTGCCCGTGCCGGCACACCGTATTGCCCGGAGCACCATCTACCCCTGCAGGCACAGACCGTGTCACAAATGGTCGATCACGTTCTGGCGCTACCGGAAGAAACAAGACTGATGATCCTAGCTCCGGTGGTGGCCAACCGTAAAGGCGAGCAGCAGGATCTGTTTGCCGAGCTACGCGCTCAGGGATTTGTCCGACTGCGCGTTGATGGCGAAATTTGCGAAATCGACGCCCTCCCCAAACTCGACAAGAATAAGAAACACGATATTGATGTCGTGATTGATCGGCTCAAGGTCCGTGAAGATACCCGCCAGCGGCTGGCCGAAAGCTTCGAGGTTGCTTTGCGCCACGCTGATGGCCGCGCCATTGCATTGAATATGGATAACGGTGAGGAACACCTATTCTCGGCGCGCTTCTCCTGCCCGCACTGTAACTTTGCCCTGCAGGAGCTCGAACCGCGGATCTTTTCCTTCAACAATCCGATGGGCGCCTGCCCGAAATGCGACGGACTGGGTGTCATCCAGTTCTTTGATCCCAAGCGTGTGGTCGCGCACCCGGAGCTCTCACTCTCCTCCGGCGCCATTCGTGGCTGGGACCGTCGCAACCAGTTCTACTTCCAGATGATTGTGGCATTGGCCGAATATTACGGCTTTGATGTCGGCACGCCGTTCAATGAACTTCCCGAGGAAGTTCGCCAGATTGTGCTCTATGGCTCCGGAGACGAAAGCCTGCCCTTCCAGTACCTCAACGAACGGGGCAAATTAACAATACGCGAACACAGCTTCGAAGGCATCATCCCTAATCTGGAGCGCCGATATCGCGAAACCGATTCCTCGACCGTCCGTGAAGAACTGGCAAAGTACGTGAGCGACACCGTCTGCCCGGATTGTCAGGGTGCCCGCCTGCGCAAGGAGGCCCGCTACGTGCAAGTGGGTGAGCGTACCCTGTATGAGATTAGCCGGTTGCCTCTCCGCGAATGCCGCGACTATTTTGAGCATCTCAAGCTTCAGGGGCATCGCGCCCAGGTTGCCGAAAAAATCCTCAAGGAAATCACCGCGCGCCTCGAATTTCTAATCAACGTTGGCCTGGACTATCTGTCTCTGGAACGCTCTGCCGACACGCTCTCCGGGGGTGAAGCGCAGCGTATCCGTCTGGCTTCGCAAATCGGTTCGGGTCTCACCGGCGTGATGTACGTACTGGACGAACCATCGATTGGTCTGCATCAGCGCGATAACGACCGTCTGCTCGCCACACTGCAGCGTCTGCGCGATCTGGGTAATACCGTGATTGTGGTCGAGCACGATGAAGACGCCATCCGCATGGCCGATTACGTGGTCGACATGGGGCCCGGCGCCGGCGTTCATGGCGGCCGCATCGTGGCCCAAGGCACCCCCAGGCAGATTACCGAGAATCCGGATTCCATGACCGGTGCCTTCCTCGCCGGACGCGAGGCCATCGTTGTGCCGGCTACACGTAAAACCCCCGATCCGGAACGGGTGCTGCAACTGAAGCAGGCCACCGGCAATAACCTACAGGGTACGGACCTGACCATACCTCTCGGTCTCTTTACCTGCATCACCGGTGTTTCCGGTTCGGGTAAATCCACACTCATCAACGACACCCTTTATGCCATCTGCGCGAAACATCTTTATGGCAGCAACCTGGAACCGGCGCCTCACGAGTCGTTGGAAGGTCTCGACCAGATCGACAAGGTGATCAACGTCGACCAGAGTCCGATCGGTCGCACCCCACGATCGAACCCAGCCACCTACACCGGCCTCCTCACGCCGATCCGCGAACTGTTTTCTAGCGTGCCCGAATCACGTACTCGCGGTTACGAGCCGGGGCGTTTCTCATTTAACGTCAAAGGCGGCCGCTGTGAGGCCTGCCAGGGCGACGGTGTCATCAAGGTCGAAATGCACTTTCTGCCGGATGTGTACGTGCCCTGCGATGTCTGCCATGGCAAGCGTTACAACCGTGAAACGCTCGAGATCCATTACAAGGGTAAAAATATCCACGAGATCTTGCAGATGACCGTGGAAGACGCTCTGGAATTTTTCCAGGCGGTGCCTACTGTGGCGCGTAAATTGAAGACCCTGATGGATGTAGGTCTTGGTTACATCCAGCTGGGCCAGTCCGCGACAACCCTCTCCGGCGGCGAAGCACAACGCGTCAAACTCTCGCTAGAACTTTCCAAGCGTGATACTGGGCGTACGCTCTACATCCTCGATGAGCCGACTACCGGGCTGCACTTCCAGGACATCCGCCTACTGCTCGGCGTACTGCATCGCCTGACCGAGCACGGCAACAGTGTGGTCGTCATCGAACATAACCTCGATGTGATTAAAACCGCCGACTGGGTAATTGATCTGGGACCCGAAGGCGGTGCCGGCGGCGGCCGTATTATTGCCGAGGGCACGCCTGAAACTGTGGCAGCCTGCCAGGGCAGCCATACCGGGCACTTCCTTAAGCAGGTTCTGGATGTATCTCAGACCCAGAAGACAACACCACCCAGAAAAAAATCATCTGCCAAGAAATCTGGCTCATGAGGCATCCGCATGAATTTGCGCCGTAGCTGTTTATCTCTAGCGCTCTGCCTGGCCTCGCTGGAAGTCAGTGCGGCCAAGGTTGCATGCGATGTGGTCGTCCGCTCAGAGCCGACAATCCTACTTATCGCACCAACCGATAGCCCTTACGAGGTCAAGAAACTCGACTTTGACAACGGGTTCCGATTCGCCGCCCAGCTGCTTAAAGACCCTTTGAAGCTGAAGACTTACGTCTACTTTGATTCAAAGGATCGTTATGTGCTCATTCATACGGCCTCGCAGCGCCTTGAGGGCATGACTTGCGGCAAGAAACTGGGGGAGAACACCGTGTATTCGCCGAAACTCGAACTCGAGCTCTCATATACCTGCCAGCTCGTATGTGAGCCCTCATGAAACACTTGTTTCTCTTGGCGCTTTTACTGATCTCGCCCTTTGCTCTCGCGGCACAAGAGCCCATTCAGATGGTGTTTGTTGGCGACATCATGCTCGATGAAACGCCCGGTCAATCTATCAAACGGGGTAAGGATCCCTTCAAGTCTTTTGCACCCATCCTCGATACGGCCGATATCAGTATCGGCAACCTTGAATGTGTCGTTGGCACATCAGGCAAAAAGGAAGACAAACCCTACACGTTCATAGCCAACCCCCGGGTCATCCCAGTCCTCAAGCGGCATTTCAGTGCGGTGTCACTCGCCAATAATCACAGCGCTGATTTTGGCACCCAGGCCTTCAGTCAGATGCTGGACTTATTCGATAAGGACGGTCTACGTTATTTTGGCGCCGGAAGAAATATTTCTGAAGCGCATCAACCGATTCTCTTTACGGTGAAGGGCAAACGGATCGCCGTCCTTGGCTATAACGAATTTTTTCCGAGAAGTTTTGAAGCGCTAGATGACCGCCCCGGCATCGCCTGGAGCGAAGATGACTATGTGATTTATGACATCAAACAGACCCGTGAAAAATACCAGGCGGACTATGTCATCGTGTTCCCTCACTGGGGTATCGAACACGAGAAGATCGCTTCAACGCGCCAGGTGCATCTGGCGTACCTCATGATTGAAAACGGGGCTGATGCTGTCATCGGCGGTCACCCTCACGTCACGCAAAACATAGAGATCTACAAAGGTAAGCCGATCTTCTACAGCCTGGGCAATTTCGTCTTCAATGGCTTCGATGACGATGATTCAAACACCGGCTGGGTGGTCCGCCTGACGCTCTCGGACAACGCGCCCATTCAATCAGAAGTGTTCGTCGCCAAGCTGGATCGGCAAGGTATTCCAAAAATGACCAACAAAC
>CAZRYZ010000016.1:0-27145 GCA_964604465.1 uncultured Dechloromonas sp.
TGGGTGCACCAAGCCAGCTATGCCGGCTTCTACATGGCTGACGCAAAGGAGTACTTCGAGGCCAAAGGCCTGGACGTTGTATTCATCGAGGGCGGCGGCCAGATCAACCCACTGCGTGAACTTCAGGCAGGCAAAGTGGATGTGGCTGTTTCACAAATGAATGATGCCCTGCTCAAAAACACCGCCGCTAAACCGGTCGTCAATATTGCCCAGATCTTTTCCGATTCGCCGATGCTGCTGATCTGTCGTGGCGGCCCTGATCTCATGGAGGCGAAGGATATTGTCGGCAAGCGCATTGCGGTAGCCGATTGGGGAGATGCGGATCTTGTCCGGGCAATGATCCAGAACATCAGCCCAGGAGATCGAACAACCCGATTTGTGCCCCGCTCTCCGGGGCAGATGGCTATCAATGATGGTTCAGCGGATTGCATGAGTGGCGTTTCGTTCAATGGCTATTGGTCAGAGCTTGAAACCGGCCTGCGCGCCAAAGATTTGTTTATTTTGAAACCCCATGACTTCGGTATCCAGGACATGGGAGATGGGCTATATGTGTTAAGAGAAAATTTAGAGTCTCCTGCGTTTCGCAAGAAGATTTCAGAATTCCTTGCCGCCACGATCATGGGGTGGAAGGACGCCAAGAACGATCGTTCGCAAGCACTAACCGTGACTTTGCAGCAGAATCCGAAACTGGACTACTTTCATCAGCAGAATATGCTGGAATCGGCACTGGACCTTGTTCCGGTGGACGTAGGCCTGTTGAATCTCAACGATTACCTGCGAGTGCGCGACTCTGCGGCGCAGAACTTTCCCGACCAGATACCCGAGATCAGCCTTAACGAGCATGTCTGGACGCATTCGATCTGGTCAGAGAGCCAGCACCAGGGCGGCCTGACCCCATCTACCCGGCATTACCTGAAGTCGTTGAGCGGCAGCACCTGGGTCACCTGGATGTTCATTACCGGGCTGATGGTCTATGCACTCGCGGGCACCCTGATTGCCATCGACTATGGATTTGATCTATGGGGGCGCCTCGTATGTGCCTACCTTACCTGCATGGGCGGGGGCGTCATTCGGGATTACTTCATCGGCGGCGAACGGCTACCTTTGAAGTTCATTGCCGATCCGGCGCTGCCAATCTGCGTCCTGATATTGGTCGTTTCCGTCACGCTACTGAATAGCTGGAAACCTGAACTCGGGAAGAATCGGTTACTGCACCGCTTCGTCAATTTTCCGGAGTATTTCGGTTTCGGTATCGTGGCCATTTACGGGGCCATCGTCTCCATCAATGCCGGCATGAGTATGCTCTGGGTTCCCTTATGTGCGGCTTCAAGTATCGCCGGCGGCGGCATTCTGCGCGATATTGTGATCAACCGCGAGCCCGTTAATTTTCGCGGGAAAATCTTCGAGGAGGCCGCTATTGCGGGGGCCATCGTTCTTGTGGGGCTGCTGTATCTGGCTAACCACTTTGAGGAAAGCCCCATTCCTGTCTATCTGGCTATATTGGTCTCAATCGTCTTTACGATCGGGCTTCATACCATGATCAACCGGCGGGGTTGGCGTTACCCCGCCTGGCTGGGCGGCCCGGAAAAACCCTCGGCCTGACCGCTTTGGAAAACACATCTTTGAGCGCACGTTATTCCGGTTTGGCGAACCAGTGGGTTCAACGAATAAGTTGATTTAGCGTTTTCCTCCCAGCTTTTCGATACGGGCGGTGATTTCTCTTTGCACCAGGCCGATCGCACTCTTCATCGTGTAGAACCGATTCGTTTCATCTGACGATACCCAGACGTCACCCAGCTCATCATCCAGACGGTCGATTCGATCCAGCAGCTGGCGAAGCTGCCACTCGCTGGTCGCCGCATACATCTTTTCTTCGAGGATCTTGAGTTCGTCATACACATCCGAGATCAGTTGGCGCGACCGGAACAGTCGGTAATTAGGCACCAACCGGAAGAGCGGTAGAACAATGGCAAACAGCCCCAGCACTAACAACCAGATCCGGTCGATATAGTTCACCGCCCAGAATGGAAGATCCCCGCTTAACCAAGGGGCGCCCTTACTAAAATAACGATCGGCGACTGGGCTAAGTGGAATGCTTTTATCAATATAAGATGGAAACTGGTCACTTCGCCCAAAGAACCCGCTCGCGACATCATCACTAATAGCATCGGTCGCCTGAAGAAATAGCAGCTGTAGTGCTGGGTGCATGTCTTTTTCAACCAGCAAGGTGATGGTTGATGCGACCAAGCGGATATCCTGTGATGGCTCCAGCGTGGCCAGATTCAATGAGCCCCGGGGAACGATGAGTTTCTCCAGATAGGGCATGTGTTTGACGTAGGCATCCGCATAGGCAAAATCAAAGATTCTGAGGCTCGGATGCGCCAGTAGTTTTTCGATCGTCGGCGAGTCAATGCCATCAGCAATCGCCATGGCTTCAATTCTTCCATCAATCAGTTGATCTACTGCCTCGGCATGGCTCAAACGGCGAAACTGGGCAAAATCCTTCTCCAGCTTGATCCCGCGCAAGGCCAGGATCCGGTTTAGCAATAGCTCCGTACCACTGCCCTCCAAGCCAATGGCCACCGGCTTCCCTTTAAAATAGGCAACGGCATCAAGTCCCGCCAGCTGCGGGCCCCGATAAAAGATCCACAACGGTAGGTACTGGACGCTGCCCAGCGAGACCAAGTGGGGTAACTCCCCCCGGTGCGCAACACCCCCCAGCAGGAACCCGGCATTAACGGGTGTCCCGACGGCATCCGCTTCTGCAATGCTCTCCTTGGACCCCGCTGTGTTGACTAATTTCAGGGTGACGCCTTGCTCAGCAAAATAAGTCTGATAGCGCTGACCAAGTTGTTCGTAGGTCGATCCTGGCTGCCCAACTGCCAGGACGACCGTGCTGGGTGGCAGGGGTCGGGTAAATAAAACCACCATCCCCACTCCAAACAGCAGGGCTAGCAGAGAGACCCACTCCTCGCGGAGCATGATCCGCCAGGCCATGTGCTCTTCAAGAAGACGGTTTTTAAGAAACCGCAGAAATGCATGTTTTTTACGAACGGGCATAACGAAGGGTTTATTTTTGAACGATCGAATTAGAGCAGTGGCTTTTCAATGCCCTCTGAGATTTCGTATACCACATTGGCCCGGCCCACAATTAATGGATCCATGGCTCCTACTCGTTCAAGATCTTTCTGATCATAGCCGAGACGATGGAGCACGTAACGCATCGCATTTAATCGCGCTCGCTTCTTACAATTAGATTTAATCACGATCCAGGGGGCATCCGCCGTATCGGTGGCAAAAAACATGGCCTCCTTGGCAGCCGTATAACTGTCCCACTTGTCCAGCGATGCCTTGTCAATCGGCGATAGCTTCCACTGCTTCAGGGGATGTTTCTCACGCTCCTTGAACCGACGGCGCTGTTCATCCTGGCTGACCGAGAACCAGAACTTGAAGAGGTGAATCCCGCTTCGGACAAGCGTTCTTTCGAACTCGGGCACCTGCCGCATGAACTCGTCGTACTCCTCTTGTGTACAGAAACCCATCACCCGCTCAACCCCGGCGCGGTTGTACCAGGAGCGGTCAAACAGGACGATCTCACCACTGGTTGGCAAATGCTGAATGTAACGCTGAAAATACCACTGCCCCTTCTCGGTCTCGGTTGGCTTCTCCAAAGCCACAACCCGGGCACCCCGAGGGTTAAGATGCTCCATAAACCGCTTGATCGTGCCGCCCTTGCCGGCCGCATCACGCCCTTCAAAAAGAATGACCACCTTTTGACCGGTTTCTTTCACCCAGGCTTGCAGCTTGAGCAGTTCAACCTGAAGCTGATACTTTTTCGCCTCATAGTTCTTGCGAAGCATGAGATTCTTGTAAGGGTAGCCTCCCTTGCGCCAGTCTTCTGCCAATTCGTCATCTGCCAAAGCCAAGCGTTTGTTATCAACTTCCTTCGCATGGATCAGCGCCTCTTTAAGCACTGCTACCTCATCTGGCGAGGCTCCGCCAATGATCGCGGCCAAACTGTCAGCGACTTCTTTGGTCTTTCCTGGGATGTAGCCTGCCAAAACATCCTTAAGCGCGCCAACATGTCTGGCCTCAGCGGCGTCTTCACCGCGGGATACAAAATAACGCTCAATGTCACCCGGCTTTAAAGAAGGGGGAACATCACCCCCTACCACGCGCCGTTGTTTTTTGGCAGTTAACTCTCTATGTTGAGGCTTCGCAGGTCTCGTTGCAGTTGTTTCAGTGATTCGGCGGGCAGGGCTTTTTTTGACTGCAGGTTTTGCTGTTTTCATAGGTCATTAACAGAGGCTGTTGTTTTTAACTCTACGCTTTTTGAAGCGCTATGGTGCGTGAAGAACCGGTCATGTCCTGTTTCTTTGACTTAAATCAAATGTGACTGCACTGTCTCATCAAAATCGCTCGGTCTTTGTATCAAATTCCCTTGAGGCCCAGGGATGAGATTTGCCTTCAAGCCAAGCCAAACTCTCCGGCCATAAGCTTGTTTTAAAGCGATCATGGAAAAAGCCGAAGTGGCCCAGTTTCGGCAACCCGCGCTTTCGACGATGGATCTGAGCAAATTCCCGGTGACTGCCCTTAAAGTACCTGAGCAATCGAGCGGTTGCCACAGGCGTAGCAAACGGATCATTCGCGTCAGCAATTGCCAGAATATCCGCCTTGACTGCCGCCATTCGGGACTCCAACACCCATCCGTCAGCGGGTTCGTTCGCATGGGACAACCGGTTATAGCGCTGATGAAAGCTTGGGTGGAAACGAGTGGCCCACTCCATGGCCACGCCTGATGGCAGATCCTCCAACCAGCGCAGGGTCTTTCCCGGGAAATAGCCAAAAATCTTGGTCAGGATTGGCATGACAATGTGCCAATTCATCCACATAGGAACACGAAGTAGCAGACGATAGTCGTTCCAGTAGGCAAATTGGCAACCCACGAACAAGGCACGGCGAATCTTTGAGGCACTCGGTGCCAGACCGAGAGCGAACCCCCCTATGCTGTGACACACCGCCAGCATGGGAACCTCGGGTGCAGACTTCTCTAGAAACCTTATCGCCGCTTCACAATCGAGGGCACCCCAATCGTGCTTAGTTGCGCGAAACCCCCTCAAGGATTGTGGCTTGGATGCACCGATGCCCCGATAGTCATAGGTCAAAACCACGAAACCGGCACGAGCCAAAAAGGCGGCATAGCGCCCATAGTATCTGCCCAGCACCCCTGTCGCTGGGTTAATCAAGAGCGCCGAATGTGGTTGGCCATCTGATTTCCACAGATGGCCGTGCAATAGATATCCGTCTGATGCAGAAAAAACACAAGGTTCAGCGTGAACGACGGCCGGGTTCAACATGTCAGGCAATGGTGCAACTCTCCCCGGCGATCGTCATGCGCAAACCAACCACGGGCGCTTACTCAGGACCTTTACAAGGGTCGGGCTTGATCTGGTCGGGCTGTTGCTGCCCCAGGTAAACCACGTGCAGCTTTACTGGCGCTTTGCCACCAGAAACCGCCTGATGACACCAGTTGATTGCTTCGATATAGGATTCCCCCGCCCCAAAGGTGCGCTTGCCCTTTGAGCCATAATCCACGACCAGATTGCCGGAGATTACATAGGCATAGACCGGAATCGCATGCTTATGCCACTCGATGTCCTGGCCCGGTTTGATCTCAACAATGCGGCCTTTGATCAGGGGCGAACCGGTTGGGTATTTGAAATCCTGACCCAGTATGGTTTTACCTGGTTTCGAACCCGAGGTAATGGCAACGCTGCTCACCTGCTGGTCAGCATGCATGGGTGCGGCAAAGACAGCGGCAGGTATGGCACACAGGCCAATGATGCCGGCCAAAACGTTGACTGATTTTTTCATACATTGGACTCCCGGAGCGTTGATCATGAACGGTGAAAGCAGTAAAAGCGAACGTAATTCATGGGCATCCTCGTGGCCATCTTCGCCCGCTGTGTAAGAATGTAACCTTAATTCGAAATACTCTGGGAAATTAATATGTCACGTCTTTACTTATGGATCCCGCTCCTTCTGATTGGTTGCACCAGTTCGGGCGTCGTCAAAATCGGCGATAACCTCTACACGGTGTCCGAGTTCAGTGAGACACTCTCCCAGGCTAACTTCGGGACGCCCGACCCGGCGATTGACGACATCAACAAGGCAGCCAAGGATTACTGTGCCAACAACCAGCAGAAGGCGAAAGTGCTTTCCATGGACCGACCCGCCGACCCCAAGATTCGCCAGCAGTATTACAAGCTGACTTTTAGCTGCGTGAACCCGGACGGATCCAGCTCTGCACCGCAAGCACCGAATATCGACTCGGCGAACGCACAGCGCCTACAGGAACTCAAGAAACTACGTGACCAGGGCGTTATCACCGAGAGCCAGTTCGAAACCAAGCGGGCCGAGATTCTCCAGCAGATGTAAGCATGAGTTGTACGAGCAAAGAGATCGCCCAGCGTCTCGGGATCCGAATCGGTCATTACGAGGATTCCAGGCGCCCGACAGGCTGCACAGTATGTCTCTATCCTGAAGGGGCTACCGGTGGCGTATCCGTCGTGGGTGCGGCACCCGGGACACGCGAAACGGATCTGCTCAACCCGGCCAGTACCGTAGAGCAGGTTCACGGGGTGCTCCTTAGTGGCGGCAGCGCTTTCGGTCTGGATGCCGCGACCGGGGTGATGCATTGGTTACAGGAACAGAACTATGGCTTGAACGTAGGGCCCGTGAAGGTGCCGATTGTTCCCGGAGCCGTGCTTTTTGACCTCTGGGTAGATGACTTCGATCGTTATCCCCACGGCTCCGGGATTACGCCCGATGCCCATGCCGGTTATCAGGCCTGCCTGAACGCCATGAACCCCGATCTGATCTCCGGAAGCGGCAACGTAGGGGCCGGCGCGGGGGCGACCGTGGGCAAGCTCAATGGTAACGAGTGCGCCATGCGTGGGGGCCTAGGAATGGCCATGGTGGAGGTTGATGGATTCGCGATGGCGGCCGTTGTTGCCTGCAATGCCATTGGTGATGTGATCAATCCGGCCACTGGCCAGATTCTGGCGGGCGCCCGGCTGAGTCCCGATTCACATGAATTCCTGAATTCGGTTGATGCCGAAATGCGCGGCCACCATGCCGCTGACCTCAAACCCGGTGCTAACACAACAATCGGCGTCATCATGACCGATGCCCGGCTCAGCAAAGCCGATGCCCAGAACCTGGCACGGATCGGCCATGATGGGCTAGCCCGAACGATCCGCCCCGTTCATACCCGGATGGATGGCGACACGCTCTTCACCCTGGCCACCGGCCAGAATGAACGCTCGGTCGATCTGATGAACCTTATGACGGCTGCTACTGAGGTTACCGCGCAGGCGATTCTGGCCGCAATCTGCAATGCACAGCCTCTGTGCATTGGGCGTTTTAACTACCCGGCTTTTAAGAGCACAACCCAAAATGCCTGATTGATCCCGCACAAACAATAACGCCGGCTTGAAGCCGGCGTTATTGTTTCGGGAGCGCAAACCTGATTAATGCATCAGGCCGTACTGAATGATGTACACCCCCGCACCGGCCAGATAACCCACCAGAGCCAGGCCACTGATATTACGGACGTACCAACCAAAGCTGATTTTTTCCATGCCCATGGCAGCCACACCGGCAGCAGAACCGATGATGAGAATCGAACCGCCCGTACCGGCACAGTAGGCCAGAAACTCCCACAGGAAGCTATCGGTCGGGTAGGTCTGCATGCTGTACATGCCCATCGATGCAGCGACCAGCGGCACGTTATCCACAATGGCGCTGACCATACCAATGACCAGCACGATGATGTCGAGGCGACCGATGCTCTGGTCAAACCAACCGGCCAACGCGGTCAGGATATGCGTGTGTTCCAGCGTGGCTACTGCGAGCAGAATCCCCACGAAAAAGACGATGGAGCTCATGTCAATCTTGCTTAGAGCGTGCGCCAGGGTATAGCGGATCTTGAACTGGTCTTCCTTGCCCTTATGCACTAGATCCCCGACCAGCCACAGGATACCCAGGCCGAAGAGGATGCCCATGAACGGTGGCAGATGGGTAATGGTCTTGAAGGCAGGCACGGCGACGAGAATGCCAAGGCCCAGGTAGAACATGAGGTTGCGTTCAAAAGCCGTGGTCTTGGGCAGGTTGTCGCCCGTGCCATGCGTGGGCGCCTCGACAGGACGCCCGCGCAGAATGAAGGCGGTAATTGTCAGCGGGATCACCATGCTGACAATCGATGGGAGAAGCACGCTCTGGATGATGTTGGTGGTCGTAATCTGACCGCCGATCCACAGCATGGTCGTGGTTACGTCACCAATTGGCGACCAGGCACCGCCCGAGTTGGCCGCAATCACGATGATGCCGGCGAAGAACAGGCGGTCGCTCGGCTTGGCAAGCAGTTTACGCATCAGCGACACCATGACGATGGTGGTCGTCAGGTTATCCAGCATGGCGCTCAGGAAGAAGGTGACGAAGCCCACGATCCACATTAGTGTGGACAACTTGGTGGTCTTAATCTTGTTCGTGATGACTTCAAAGCCGTTATGGGCATCAACCACTTCAACAATCGTCATGGCACCCATGAGGAAGAAAACGATTTGCGCCGTCCCCATAACAGACTCGCCCAGCTGTTCGGCGACGAGATGATGATCACCCGTACCCAATGCGTAAATAGTCCACAGCAACCCGGCACCAATCAGAGCAGAGGCGGATTTGTTAATGTGTAGAGGGTGCTCGAGTGCAATCGCCAAATAGGCAATCACAAAAACAATGATGAGTGCAGTCAGCATGGGCAGGCTACTCCGTGTAGATATAAGGGAATCCCGTAGGGGATCATACCTTACAACCTTGGTAATATTTCAGAACGCACAACACGTTAGAATGTTGTAACGCAACATCCGCGCCGTTCTGGCGTCTACTTCGGCCAACCTCTGTGAGAGATCGACTATGCCCACACGCGCTTTGACCGACACCTTCCTTCGCTTCTTCGAATCGGAAAAATCCGGCGGCATGCTGCTGATCTTATGCACTGTTGTGAGCATCGCCCTCACCAACTCGGTCGTTGGCCCGGGCTACTTGGCTTTCTGGCAGAAAGAGGTGTTCGGGATGAGCATCGAGCACTGGATCAACGATGGACTAATGGCCATCTTCTTTCTGCTGATCGGCCTGGAGCTGGAGCGTGAACTATATGTGGGTGAGTTATCGCGCCTACGCAACGCCCTCTTACCAATTTTTGCCGCCATTGGCGGCATGATGATCCCTGCCCTCTGGCATTTCGTGTTCAACCAAGGCCTGCCCACTCAGGACGGCATCGGTATCCCTATGGCGACGGATATCGCCTTTGCATTGGGCGTGCTGTCGCTGCTAGGCAACCGCGTCCCGGCATCGCTCAAGGTGTTTGTGGTGGCCTTTGCCGTGATTGATGATCTGGGTGCCATCGTCATGATCGCGCTCTTTTACACCGCCAAACTCAACGTCGGATTCCTACTGGGCGGACTGGGTGTCTGGTTTGGTCTGCTGGCACTAAACCGGATCTTCCGGGTTTCGGCACTGCCGGTCTATCTGATTGGCGGAGCCTTGCTCTGGTTTCTGATGCTCAAATCGGGGGTTCATGCCACCATCGCCGGTGTGATGCTGGCGTTTGCGATCCCGTTCTGGTCTGGCACCCAGGGCAAGCACTCCCCCTCGCATGACCTAGAGCATTTCCTGCACAAGCCCGCTGCCTTTCTCATCCTGCCGCTCTTTGCGCTGGCGAATACCGGCATCGTGCTCAGCCTCGACTGGATGTCGATGATGGCCACACCGAACAGCATTGGCATCATCGGTGGTCTGGTGTTGGGCAAGCCGGCGGGCGTGTTCGTAATCTCACTCGCGGCGGTCCTGCTGGGCTTCTGTCAGCTACCACCCGATCTACAATGGCGCCATGTCTTTGGCGCAGGCCTGCTCGGCGGCATCGGTTTCACCATGTCGATTTTTATCACCAACCTGGCCTTCGCTACCGATCCCGCCATTATTAACGCCAGCAAGATCGCCATTCTTTGCGCATCGATTCTGGCCGGCGCCCTGAGCTATTACTGGCTCGTGCTCACGGGCGGCGGCGCCCCCCGGCCAGCAGAATAGCAGCCTTTACTTAGAAAGCTGACGACCTAGCGCAGCGCCAGTACCACCGCCAACACCTGCACCAACGACAGCGCCGGTGCTGCCGCCCATGCTGTTGCCCACGGCTGCACCTGCGCCACCGCCAACCGCACCACCCACCACGGCGCCGGTCTTACCTTTGCCTTTGGTGGTGACTGCTGCACCCGTGGCGCCGCCAACCGCGCCACCCACCACAGCGCCCGTGCTACCACCAATGGCATTGCCCAGCGCCGCGCCTCCCGCACCACCCAGTGCGCCGCCCAGGCCACTCTTGAGATTGCTATCGGCCAGCACCGGGCCCGAAATCATCAATGCCCCTAGAGCAACGATTGTCACTTTTTTCATGTGCACTCCTTTAAATCAAGCTTATTTTTTCAGTCTACGCCGCAGCGCCGAAATCCTCAAATGTCCTTTGCTTTAAATCGGCGTAGGATTAAACAATACGTTCAAGAAGTCGGAGGCTGTGATGGGTGGTGTCGATATCAAAGTGGCGCGCTGTGAAGTAACTGGTGAGATGGTGCTCACCGATCAGACACAAGCGCAGTGTGCCCTAGAGCATCACTGCCCTAAAGGGACGAAATGTCCGCTCGATGGCTGCTTTGCCGTGCACTCAGGCGTGGCCGAGCCTCATCCTGAATGTCATGCGCGGAAGTGCCAAGACAAGCAGGGCACTTAGGCAGCGGTAGCCTGGCTAAAGTCTGCATAGGCCACGCACAGGTATTCGGCGCCCTGTTTCTGCCAGACACTTAGGCGTGGCCGGTAGTCTTTGGACTGCCACTGGCCGTGCATAAACTCGGAGCACGATAATTCGAAGCTGACCGTTAGGGCGTCACCACACACGGTCGCCTGGAGATGCCGGATTTCCGCATCTTTGAGGCGCAGCCCTTGCATGAGCGTCATAGCCTGTGCTTTGTCCAGAATTCCCTGATTCGTCACAAACTGACAGCCCGGCGCCATCATTGCGCTCAGCGCATCCCAGGCCCCAGCCTCAATGAGGTCGAGTGTTTTGCGCTCCAGCGTGAGCGCCAACTGATTCAAAGATTCACCTGACGACATCTCGTTCCCCCATTTCAATCCTATGCGGCCATTGGTGGCACGATTTTAGCGCCTATAATCAAAAGATGTTTTCTTCATTAGCGCACTATCTCCCGGAGCTTTCGGCTGAAGCCAGTATCGTGGCTTTGCTGGCGCTTGCTGTGCTGAGTGTATTGCTGATGCGTGCGCTGCGGTTGCCGTCGATGCTGGCCTACCTGCTGATTGGCGTTTTCATTACGGCGACCGGCATTGACCTGCTCCCCGGCGATGATGACGTCAGCGAGATCGGTGAATTCGGCATCGCATTCCTCATGTTCTCGATTGGCCTGGAATTCAATGTCGCCAAACTGCTGCAGATGCGGCATCTGGTGCTGGGCCTGGGGCCGGCCCAGATGTTCCTGACGGCTCTAGGGACCATGCTCGTCACCTGGTTCGGTTACGACCAGGGTTGGCGCCCGGGGTTGGCGGTGGGCCTGGCCGTCGCCATGTCTTCGACCGCCATCATGGCCAAACTGCTTAGCGAGCGCTTTGAACTGCACTCTCACCACGGCAAACGGACGATGGCCGTGCTGCTCTTCCAGGATCTGGCCGTAGTGCCCTGCCTGATCGTGATCCCTGCATTGGCGATGAACCCGGACAATCTCGGTCGCGTGCTTGGCATCAGCCTCATCGTCACAGTGGTGACCTTGCTGCTGATGTTCTGGCTGGGTCGAAAGCTAGTCAATCAGCTTTTTAGCCTGGTTTCTCGGGTGCACTCCCCCGAGCTTTTCATGCTGACGGTGCTGCTGCTGGTATTTGGGCTCTCCTTCACGACCGAAAGCCTGGGGCTTTCGCAAGCGATGGGAGCCTTCATCGGCGGCATTCTAGTCTCCGAGACCATGTACCGGCACGAGGTCGAGGCCGACATCCGCCCTTTCCGGGACATCATGCTGGGGCTGTTCTTTGTTTCGATCGGCATGATGCTGAATCTCAGCTATGTCTTTAGCCATATCCCGATCATCAGCTTGGGACTCTTGTTGCTTATTCTGGGCAAAGCAGCTGTGGTCTTGTGGATATGTTTGACCAACCGAACCCCCTTGCCCGTGGCACTCAAAACCTCTGCCCAGCTTGGGATTGCTGGCGAATTCGGCATCGTGCTGCTGACGCTTTCATTCTCGCATGGACTCATCAATGAAGAGATCTTGCAGTCCACGCTGGCGATCATGCTGCTCTCGATGTTTATTGCCCCATTTGTGATTCAGGGCGCCACCCGGGTCGCGCATCACCTGGAACAATCAGCCCGGGATCGAGGCAGCACTACATCAGGGCCAACGGAACCCGATGCCCCCACCTCTGGCCCCGGTAGCACCGGGCACGTCCTGATTTGTGGCTTCGGACGAACCGGGCACGCGGTAGCCGAATTTCTGGCAGCAGAAGACATTGCCTGGGCCGCGATTGACGTCAATGCGCGCCGCGTTGAAGAGGCCCGACACGAACTCGGACAGGTCATCTTCGGTCGCGCCGAACGACCCGAGGTGCTGCGAGCGGCCGGTATTGATTATGCCCGCCTGGTGGTGATCTGCTTTCCTGATCCGGCCGCAGTGGAGCGGATGCTACCGGCCATTCGCCGGACGCGCCCGGACGTTCGGATCGTTGTTCGCGTGCCGGATGATTCGCACCGCCCCCACTTTCTCGGCCTAGGCGCGACGGAAGTGGTTGCCGAAGTTTTTGAAAGCGGGCTCGCCCTTGCCGAGGAGGCGCTACGCCTGCTGGACATACCCGTAGAAAAAACCCGTAGTAAAGTCAACGCGCTGCGCAATCAGCGCTATGGTGCCTCCTCTCAATCGGGTTCTGCTTAGCCTCCAATCCGCCATGCGCTTGCGCCCCATGCTTATAATGGGCTTAATCGTTACAGATCCATCGGGGACAGTATTATGAATCTTGAAAAAGTAATCTTTGGGTTTTTCATTGTTTTTGCTGCAACTCTGAACTTCGGTTTCTTTATCGGGGACATCGACCGACCCGAGTTGCACCATATTTATGAACTCTTTGCGGCCATTGTGGTTAACCTCATTGCCACGGTTCTCAAGTTTGGTGACCGCACACAGATTGGCGCTGTCCATCTGGCCACCAGCCTCGTAGCAGATCTACAACTCATTGCCGCTGCCATTACCTGGGGCGTGGCTGTGCATGTCACCCAGGTAGGCATGACCCCCGAGATCACCACAAGCGTCGTATCGCTCTCCGGCGGCGCGCTCTTCGCGAATGTGGTGTCGGTGGTGCTGCTCATCGCCGAAACCGTGATGATGCGCCGATAAGGCCCCGGGACTCGCCTCGCTTAACGGATACGGCTACTTCCCCACGTGAAGGACAGCATCCTTTTCCTGATCCTCAGGCGCATGCGTGCGCCACTGATCGCAATCATCCTGATTTATGCGGTCTCTATCTTTGGCCTCACGCTGATCCCCGGTGTGGATGCCGAAGGAAAATCCACGCCACCGCTGACCTTTTTCGACGCCTTTTATTTCGTTAGCTATACCGCCAGCACCATCGGCTTCGGTGAAATTCCCGCCGCCTTCTCATACGGCCAGCGATTCTGGGTCACCGTCTGCATCTACCTGACGGTCATCGGCTGGACCTATTCGATTCTGAGTATTCTCAACCTGCTCAAAGACGAGGCCCTGCACCGGGCTCTGGCTACCAGCCGGTTTTCGAGAAAAGTTCGCCGGATGTCGGAGCCCTTCTGCATTGTCTGTGGCGCGGGCGAAACGGGCGGCCTGATTTGCAGTACGCTGGATCAGGTACAAATGCGTTTCGTGGCCATCGATTGCCGCTCGGAGCCGCTACAGGAGCTGGAACTGGGTGACTATCACGCCGATGTCCCCTGGCTGCAGGCCGATGCGCAGAACCCAGAAGTGTTGCAGCTCGCCGGTTTGCACCTGCCGCGATGCAAGGCGGTACTGGCGGTCACCAATGACGACGAGGCCAATCTGGCGATTGCCATGAATGTCCGCCTGTTGAACCCCTCGATCCCCGTGATTGCCCGCACTGAAAGCGCGGCCATTGGCGCCAATATGGCGTCGTTCGGCACCGACTTTATTGTCGACCCTTATGCCCTTTATGCCCGCCGCTTGGCGCTCGCTGTACGCAATCCCCAGGCCTTCCAGCTGGTGGAGTGCCTGACCCGCGTACCCGAAACCCCGTTGCCCGATCTGCCGCAACCACCTACTGGGCACTGGATTGTGTGCGGCTACGGTCACTTTGGTCGGGCCATCGTACGCGAACTGGATACCCTAGGGTTACATGACCACGTGACGATTATTGATCCCCGCCCGACCACCCCGGATGACCACAAGGCTGTGCTCAGTAACGGTACCGAATCATCACCGCTACTGGCTGCAGGCATCCGTGATGCGGTGGGCCTGGTCGCCGGATCAGACAACGACATCAACAACCTGTCGATTGCCATCACGGCACGCGAACTGAATCCGGACCTGTTTATCGTCATGCGGCAGAACAGTGCCGGGCACTCCATTCTGTTCGAACGTTTTGGCGCCAACCTAACCATGGTGACAACCCATACCATTGCACATGCCTGCCTTAGCTACCTGACCACACCGATGCTGGGGCGATTTATAGCGGTGATCGAGCGCGAGAGCCGTGCTTGGGCGAGCAGCGTCATGGATAGACTGCTCCCCATCTGCAACGGGCAGATTCCATTTGTCTGGCGCCTGAAAATCAGTCCGGAAAAGACGCCCGCCCTCAACGACTGGTTGAGTCATGCGCAATGCCGGTCGGTGCCGCTGGTCGTGGGACATCTCTGTACCTCCAACCGTCATCGCGAGGACGCCCTCCCATTGATGGCTCTGGCGATTGAGCGGGACCACCAATTGCTTCTGCTACCCGATGCCGAAACCCCTGTGATGCCGGGAGACAAGATTCTTTTCGCGGGCACGCGTAGCGCCTGGAACGAACAGAAGAATTCGGCACAGAATATCAACGCGCTCGAATACGTGATTCTGGGGCACAGCGCGACCGGCAGTCTGCTGGGGCGACTACTGGGTCAATAACCGCTCTAATCCTTGTCTGGCGTGCTGCTTTGCACCCCATGCAGTCCTATAGCTTTTACGCGCAACCTCCCGCATTGCACCAATCGAAACTTGTTCCTCATTCGCTAAACACGGATAATGGTGTCAGACCTCTGAAGAGGCGTGGAGGAGACCATTGAAATACAAGATTGAAATCTGCATTCCCAGCACCCGCGAGTGGGTTCTGGTTGAAACCGGGGCAATGGCGCTGACCCAGATTAAAAAGCAGGTGGCGCTGATCAAACGAATTTATCCAGAGTACGTTGTTCGGGCTTTAAGCCTGCTGAATGCACGAACGCTGGCCATGGCCTGATACCAACTTTCGGTTTGCCATGAAAAAGCCCGGCTTGAAGCCGGGCTTGATATCGCCGATCCGCTCGAAACGGATCAGAGATTTAGAACTTACTTGCGCTTGGTGGCTTTAACAGCAGCTTCGGTGGCCTTGGCAACGTTCGACTCGGCAATCTCGGCAGCCTGCTTCACAGCCTTGCTCAGGTTAGCGTAAGCGGCGTTGTTGGCTTCAACGGTCTGCTTGATGGCAGCCAGAACCACGTCCGAACCAAACGGGGCAGCCTTGGCACCAGTCACGGCAGCGTCTTGCACTTTCTTGCTCAGATCATCGAATTGCTTCTTCAGCATGCCGCTGATTTCCGAAGCAGCACCGTTGGCGATGTCGTACACGCCACGTGCATAAGCAACGACGCTTTCAACAGCCGGCTGAACCGAATCAGCGTTCATGGCAGCGGCCTCTTGCGGGGTCTTCAGCTTGAGCGCAGCGTTAACTTGCTTCGAACCCTTGTCCAGCGACTGACGGGCAAAGTTCAGGTTCAGAGCCGACAGGCTTTCGATGGCCTCGAGCGCGGTGTGGGCAACGGCTTCCAGGTTGGCGATTGCAGCAGCGTTTGCAGCGGTGAGTTCTTCAACATTCGGGAGGTTGGCGTTCTTGGCCATGGTCGGTTCCTTTCTAAAGATTGAGTGGTATCAGATAACTGATGAAGTCATTATAGACGCCTTTTGCTGCATTGCAACATTTTTTGAGAATTTATTTGATATCAGACGGTTAACATGTCAATCGCATAGAAACTGGTTGCCCGGGTTGTGACTGCCGGCGTGCTCGCGTAGCATTAGCCCATGCGTTACCAACCCCTGCTCACCGCCGCGACTCTGGCGCTTCTGGCAATCACCGGATGTAGCTCGGTTGAAGTCTCCTCGGGCCATTTGCGCAATAACACGCCCCGGTTCACCACCTTCACGACGGAATCCCCTGAAGCCATGACGAATTGCATCGGTCGTCGCTGGGCGGACTCTGGTCGCTTTGCCCTCACCCGTCAGAAGACCGAAACCGGATTTGCACTGCTGACCACCCAGAAGCTGGATACGCACGAAAAGCAACCTATGGTGTATGTCTCGATCGATACCAGCCGTGAGGGCTCGTCCGTGCGCTTCTTTACGAACCATCTCGATGACATGGCCGATCGCAGCATGGTCAACATCATCCAGAGTTGCCACTGATCTTAATGGCCCTTATGGCCCTTATGGCCCTTATGGCTCTATCGCTCGTTGTGCGGGTCGGTATTGAATCCCCTTGTACTTTAAGTAGTTATATATAAAGTTAATTTTTAAATGCTAGACCGCTTGGCGCAATCGCAGTACACTTCCTCAAAGCGTGCAGAGAAAAATACCGCCAACCCGTTACCCCAACGGATCAACCCATACGGAAAATCACATGAAATCTAAAAATTCCTACGTTCGTCTTCTGAACTTCATGCGCGTCTCGAACCACAACGAAAGTGGCTTTGAAGGCTGCGAAGACATCATGGCCTACATGCACGAGGCAGCCGCCAATGGCAAACCGGTCAAAATCACCGATCTGGTGCAAAGCCTTCAATTTGGCACGGGTCCGACCGTTCATCGCAAGGTGGTGTCGCTGCAGAAGCTGGGTCTCATCTCGGTCGAGCGCTCTGCCACGGATGCCCGCGCCAAGTCACTGGTACTTTCTGAGGCCGGCCTGAAGCATCTGGATCAACGTAGCAAATCACTCAAAGCCATTCTGCAGGGCTGAGTCTGATGACATCCGGGCCCGGGGAGGCGCCGTCCGGGACGGTGCCCCCGTCCCGCAGCGCGCGATTTGACCTCCCTGTAGGAGAACTGTCGCCGGGTCGTTCGCAGCCCAAGCGCACCCCCCCAAAAAGACGTGATACGAATGCGCACCTGCTCCGTCGCGCGGCAATGGGTGCAGCAACCTTTGCTGTCTCTCTGGCCATCACGACAGTGGCCTATCGGCTGCTGGTGTCGCCAGACTTCGGAGATGCCGCGCTCGAAAACGGCACCACCGCCGCCATCGCCCTACTGATTGGTTGCTTTACGCTACCGACGGGTCAGCGCCGCGACCTGCCCTTGATGTCCAATCTACTGGTGTGCCTGCTTTTCCTGGCTCTCACACCCTGGGCTTACCAGCTCGGTAACGACATGGACGCTCGTGGCAACGATCTGGCCAATGGATTTAACTTCCTCTTCGAAGTGTTGCTGGCGGTCGTGATGTATCGGCTGGCCGCCCGCTTTTCAGCGAACGGCCGCGAGGCCTCATAACGCCGAGATCACCACGGCCTCATCCAGACGAGACTTGGGCAGCGCGGCATTAAAATCCTGCGTCGAGCGATGACCCAGCGCCACCAGGACCAGACTTTTCAAACCCTGCGCAGGCAGCTTCAACTCGGCATCGAGCGCTGCATCATCAAACCCCTCGATCGGACAGGCATCAATCCCCATCTCGGCGGCACCGAGCAGAAGAAATCCCAGGGCAATATAAACCTGCCGGGAAGTCCAGTTAAGGAGGTTCGCAGCCGCCTCGTGTTTATGCACGTAACCCTGACGCACCTGATGCTGGTTGGCACGGGCCTCATCATTGGCCAAGCGGCCGTCACGGGTTTCCTGATCCAGCACCTGCTGCAGGTAGGGTTCGTCCAGCGCGGTGCGCGCACATAGCACCACAACTGCGCTGGCATTCATGATCTTGGCCTCGTTGTAAGCGAAGGGTCCTGTCGCCCCCGAGGCAATGCGATGCTTCCCGGCTTCACTGGCGGCCATGAAAAAATGCCACGGTTGGGCATTCGTCGACGAGGGGCTAAAGCGGAGTAGATCACGCACCGTCGCCAACTGTTCCGGCGTGAGTTCCCGGGCCGGATCAAAGGCTTTGGTAGTTTTGCGTTGACGAACGATATGGGCTGCATTTTTCATAGAAACCATTCCTTGCAAGACGGTGCATAGAGGCGAGGCGATCGACTCGCCATTCAGCTAGTATGTTAACTGTTGAACGACTGATCATGAAACCTAAAGCATTACAACTGCCCCCGGCGCTGAACCCCATGAACCTCGACCAGATATCGGCCGAGAGCGTGGTCATCTGTGCAACCCAACGCCTGGCGCAAACCCTAGCTCAGGCGCATGACGCACTGGCAAACACACCCACCAGCTGGTTGACACTCCAGACCTCCACGTTCGGGCAATGGCTGCAGCACTACTTTCATGATCTGACCCTACGCGGCGAAGAGCCTGCCCTAGTGAACGACCTTATGGTTCTGGATGGATTTCAGGAACGTCTGCTCTGGGAGCAGGTGATCCATCAGGATCTGGGCGCCAACGAGGCCATGCTGTTTGATATCAGCGCTCTCGCCACCACCGCTGCTGAAGCGCACGCGCTGATGATCAACTGGGAGATCGAACCTCTCAGGAATTCGGATCACTACTTCGCCAGCATCGAGCAACAACGATTTGCCCAGTGGCAAGAGGCTTTTCTATCCCGGTGCGCCGCTATTCAACGCATCGATAGTGCGCGACTGAATGCCGCGCTGATTGATCACCTGCAGGCAGCCCATCGCCTGTTGCCCCAGCAGATCGTCTTTGCCGGCTTCGACCACTACACCCCGCTTGAGCAACGTCTACAGGCGACCCTCCTACAGGTGGGTTGCACCCTTGGCGAACTGAATGACTCCGGGAACCGGATCCAGGCAAGTCGCCGCATTCTCGGCACGACAGACCTTGCGGCGGAATGCCGGGCCATCGCCCACTGGGCCAAAGCACAATTAGGGCGGCGCCCGGATGTGCGTCTCGGGATTGTCGTACCCAATGTCGCCACCTACCAGTACCCTCTGGCTGATGCGCTGGAGGATGTGATTGATCCGAGTCTGGTACTCCCGCGGCATGCACGATCCCAACGGCCCTATAACATCAGCCTCGGACAGCCTCTGGCCTCGACCCCACTCGTCCAGGCGGCCCTCGAGCTACTGAGAATCACCGCTCAGCCCCACGCGGTTGAACAGACCCAGATCCGCAACCTGCTCGAAAGTCCCTACTGGTCATCGTCGACGGAGCAGGAAGCGCGTGCCCGACTTGACGTGGCACTGCGCACCGGCGTCGCCCCCAAGGCGCCCATCCAGCGTTATCGTGATTACGCGGAATACATACTTCACAAGCAATCCTTAACGGCTCCCGCACTCATTGCCCACCTGACTGCGATTGATCTAGCCAGTCGGAAGCTCGGCAAGACACGCCTACCCTCAGACTGGCGACAGACGATGATCTCGATCCTGACCCGGGGTGGCTGGCTTTCTGACACCGCGCTCGACAGCGAGGCATTCCAGGCGCGCGAGGCCTTTGGCAAAGCACTCGACCAACTCGCTCAGCTGGATCCGATCACCGAGCGGATGACCTTTGGTAAATCGGTTTCGCTGTTAAGCCAGCTCTGTGCAGAGCAGCTCTTTCAGCCCAAAACCCGCGGCACGCCACCGATCCAGATTCTCGGCATGCTGGAAGCCAGTGGCCTGCATTTCGATGCACTCTGGGTGGCCGGCCTAACCAGCCTGGCATGGCCCCCGGCCGCCAACCCGAACCCCCTCCTACCCATCGAATCCTTGCGCGCCGCTCAGGCGCCCAACGCCAGCGCCGATGTACAGCTCGACTTCGCGCTTCGCATCCAGGCGCGCTTGCTGGAGAGTGCCGATGACATTACCCTGAGCTATCCATGCAGCGAGGATGGCAGCGAACGGGAGGCCAGCGCCCTGATCCGCGATCTGGATGATGAACAGGTTGCCGAACCGCCTCCGGTTCCCTGGGTTGCGCAGGTATGTGCCCGCGCTGAAGCACCTCTGGAATCGCTGCGCGACATCCAGGCCCCCCCGGTCCGTGATGGCGACCGGGTTTCGGGTGGGACGGCACTCCTCAAGGCACAAGCCATCTGTCCGGCGTGGGGCTTCTATCAATACCGTCTCGGCGCCAAGGCGCTCGAAACGCCGGTCGAGGGTCTTGATGCACGCAAGCGCGGCACGCTCACACACGACACACTTGAGTTTTTCTGGCAGCGGACGGTATCGTTATCAGCGCTTAAGCAGATGAGCAACGAGGAACGGCGTTCGGCTGTTGAATCGGCAGCGCGATCAGCCCTTGAACGCTTTAACGAAAACCGGCGGCAAGAGGCACTAAAGCCTCGCCAGGCGATATTGGAGCAAAGGCGACTGGAACGCCTGATGGAAATCTGGCTGCAGACGGAACTGAAACGTGAGGTCCCTTTCTCCGTTCTGGAAGCCGAGGGTAAACGCGAGGTCAATGTGGCCGGTATCGCTGCCCATATGCGCATTGACCGCATCGATCAGCTTGAGGATGGTCGCCTCCTCATCATCGACTACAAGACCGGGGCAGATATTGATACGCGCAACTGGGCAGGTGATCGGATTACCGAACCCCAGCTGCCCATTTATGCGGCGATTGCCGAGCACCCTGCGCAGACCGATATTGCCGGGGTCGCCTTTGGCCAGATCCATCTTGATGGTGCTGGGTTCAAGGGGATCAACCAGGATGACGGGTTGCTCCCCAATGTGCACGCCTTGGATAGCAAGCGGGGACGACGCATTTTTCCTGAACCCGCTTTCCCGGACTGGGCCTCGCTTCTCGCGCACTGGGAAGCTGCCATTACGCGAATAGCTGCCGAGGTTCATGCCGGCCATGCTGCCATCTGCCTCACCCATGAGGATGATCTTCGCTATTGCGACGTGAAGCCACTACTCCGGCTGGCCGAGCGTCAGCGTCAGTTCGAGAAGTCTCACAGCGTAAGGGCTCACGACAAAATGGCTCACGGTGAGGCCAGCCAATGAGCGCGCAGCATCTGGATCAGACCCGTCTGCTGGCAGCCGATGCCGCTGCAAGGCAGGAGGCGCTGAACCCCTCCCGATCGTTCATTATTGATGCGCCGGCCGGCGCGGGTAAGACCGAACTCCTGACTCAGCGCTTCCTGCGCTTGCTTGCCTGCGTAGATTCGCCCGAAGAAATCATCGCGCTCACGTTCACCAACAAGGCGGCGGCCGAAATGCGTGACCGCATCATTTCCAGTCTTCGCAGTGCCACATGCCCGCCGCCCCCGGATGCGCTACCGCACAAGCGACAAACCTGGGAATTAGCCTGCGATGCTCTCCAGCGCGATGCCGACTGTCAGTGGCAACTGCTCAAGCAACCCGCACGGTTACGCATCATGACGCTGGACGCCCTGGCTGCCCGCATTGCCCGCCAGCTCCCACTGCTCTCCCGATTCGGTACCCAACCAGCAATCACGTCCGAACCTGGCCGGCTTTATGAACAAGCCGCACGTAACACCCTCGATCAGCTGGAAGATGGCACATCCGCCAGCGACACAATCGCGCATGTCCTTGCCCACTTCGAGAATGATGCGGGTCGACTCAGCAAGATGCTCACGAACATGCTGCGCCGGCGCGACCAGTGGGTCGCTGCAGCCTTTGGCAGTGCGCAATCCGAACCCCTCAGAGAGTCCATTAGCCACACCCTGGCGGAGATGGTCCGGGAGCGGCTGACCGAGGTCGAGAGCCACTTCCCCGCCCGCTGGCAACAGGGCTTCATGTCTGCTGCCGCTTATGCCGCCAGATTAAGTCCGGATTCACCCATACACTGCCTTGCTCACTGGGACCAACCGCTCACAAATCATCCCGCCGATCTGCCACGCTGGCAGGCGCTGGCCGAGCTCTTTCTGACCCAGGCAGACAAGTTGCGCGGCAGGTACCAATCGCCCATCTGTATCGCCGGTAAAGAACATGCGGCCCAGCGCCAGGTGTTACTCGACACCATTGATGGCCTGGAGGCCAGCGGCAACGCAGAAAAACTGGCCAGCGTCCGCAAACTCCCCGAACCGGTTCTGGATGACGATTCGGCGGATCTGATCACACATCTTGTTGCGCTATTGCGACTGGCTTATGCCCAACTCTGGCTGCTCTTTAACCAGGAAAAATCTGTCGACTTCAGTGAGATCGCCATGCGCGCGGTGGAAGCACTCGGTACCGAGGATACCCCTGGCGAACTTCATGAACGCCTGGACTACCGGTTATGCCATCTGCTGGTAGACGAGTTTCAGGACACCAGCCCTCTGCAGGTCTCCCTGTTGCAAAGACTGACCGCCGGCTGGGCGCATGACCCAGGTCGCACCCTGTTTCTGGTCGGCGATCCAATGCAATCCATCTACCGTTTTCGCAAGGCCGATGTCGGCCTATTCCTGCGGGTGCGCCAAGAAGGACTGGGGCACATTCACCTGACACCACTGCAGCTCTATCGCAATAACCGGTCTCATCCTGAGATTGTCGACTGGGTCAACCGGACCTTTGATTGTGTCTTTGGCGCCATCGATGATCGGGTCCTGGGCGCCGTTCACTACGAATCCTGTGTTGCCGCTAAAGATCCGGACCCGCAGTCTGGCGTGAGCATTCATCCGCTGATCATGGGTGAACCGGATGCGGATGCCGAAGATACGGCCACCGGGATCAACCCGGATGAGTTGGAAGCACGGCGCATCATCGACATTATCCGCGCGACGCAAACCGAAAGGCCCGGGGCGACCATCGCTGTTCTGGTGCGCGCCCGCCCCCATCTGGACACCCTGGTCGATCAGCTG
This sequence comes from uncultured Dechloromonas sp., assembly GCA_964604465.1. GTDB lineage: Bacteria > Pseudomonadota > Gammaproteobacteria > Burkholderiales > Rhodocyclaceae > Fluviibacter. Next base: position 23,212 of record CAZRYZ010000016.1, read on the forward strand.
CAGTCCCTGGCATCGCCTATTCCTTTCCGCGCTGTCGAGATCGATGCGCTCGCCGGTCGTCAGGCGGTGCAGGATCTGGTGATCCTGACACGAGCGCTGCATACGCCGGGTGACCGTCTCAACTGGCTTGCAATGCTCAGGGCGCCTTGGTGCGGCCTGACCCTGGCAGATTTACACACCCTCGCGGCCGACGAACATCTTGAGACGGTCTGGTCGCTCATGCAGGACGATAACCGGTTCGCGCAACTGAGCGAAGATGGTCGCCGACGGCTCCTGCCGCTGCGCCAAATACTGGCCGTTGCCATGACTAACCGGCACGTCCAGCGACCACGCCGATGGGTCGAGGGGGTCTGGCATGCCCTGAATGGCCCAGCCACACTGGAATGCCCAAAGGACGTGCAAGACGCCGAGGCTTATTTCGCATTGCTGGATAACCTGACGCGGCACGGCAGACTGGATTTAGAGGGGCTGGATGCCGCGCTTGAGAAACTCTTTGCCGCTGCCGATAACAGCACGGCCAGCGAGCAGGTGCAGCTGATGACCATTCACAAAGCCAAAGGCCTTCAGTTTGATACGGTCATTATCCCCGGCCTGCATAAAACCCCGCCCGCCGACGAGCACGCCCTCTTGCTCTGGGATACCCTGATTCTCGATGCGGATGGTCAGGAGCACCTGATTGTGGCACCCGCGCCTGCCCCCGGAGCCAATCAGCCTACAGCCACGCCCTATAGTTACCTGCGCGGCCTGGAGTCCTCACGGAGCCTGAATGAGGACAAACGTGTGCTGTATGTGGGGGCGACCCGTGCTATCCGGCGCCTACATCTTCTGGGGCTAGCCAAGCGGGATTCCAATGAAGCAACTCCCTCCGGGCGCTCTAGGCTCAAGACCCCGCCCAGTCATTCCCTGCTGGCCCCCTTATGGCCCGTTCTTGAGGACACCTTTGCGGCCGCCGATTCCGAACCATCATCTATGGGATTTGCTGCTGGCAGGATGGATCCGGCCACGTTCATTCCGGATCTGATTCGCCTGAACATTTCGGCGATTGCAGCGCCCGTATCGACCGGCAAGCTGACCACCGGCTCCGACCAGCCATCAAAGGTCAGCAAAGCAGGTCCACGAGCAAGCACCGGATTTTCTAACACCCTAGAAATGGAGATCGGCACCCTAGTCCACCACTATCTGGAGGCGTTCGCACGCGATGGCCTGGCGCAGTGGGATACTGATCGACTGAACCGTCTTCTGCCCCGGATGATCCGCCACTTCAGCGGCCAGGGATATGCAACCCATGATGCCAACGAGGCGGGCCGAGCTGTTCATGCAACGCTACTCAAATCACTCGCTGACCCGGTAAGTCAATGGGTACTGGCCGCGCACGAGGCTGCTGGTTGTGAAGTACCGCTGAGCAGTCGCCTTCAGAGCACGCCAACTGACGACACCCCATCAAACACAGCACATGCTGCCGGAGAACCGTTGGCACAGCGCCATGTGATCGACCGCACCTTCATCGAAAATGGGATACGATGGATTATTGATTACAAAACGCTGCACACCGACCCGGCGCTAACGGGTGAGGCACTGGAGGCGCATCTGAACGACAAAGCTGCATCTTATCGGCCACAATTGGAACGATATGCCGCGCTTTACGCCCACGAGGAAGCCCGGGGTCTGCGTGTTCGGATGGCCGTCTTTTTCCCGGCTCACGGGAAACTGGTTCCTCTCTCGCCAGAAAACCAAAAATAGACATAAAAGGAAGAAAAGGATTTATATGCCCGCCAACAACACCATCCCCAATCGACTGTTGATGGCAGCGGCCGGCCATCATGGCCGCGCAACGATCATTGTGGATGAACTGGGTCGTTCCCTCAGTTTTGATCGACTGATCATTGGTTGTGCCGTCCTGTCGCGCGAAATCAACGCCCTCACCCGGCGTCACCATATCGGCTGTTTGCTTCCCAACAGTGTCACCGGCGTGGTCGCGATCTTTGCCGCCCAGTTTGCCCACAAAGCCGTTGCGCTTCTCAACTACACATTTCCATTGCCCACGCTAATCCGCTGTTGCGAACGGGCTCACATCGATATTCTCCTGACCTCACGACAGTTTCTCGAAAAATGTGAACTGGATGATCTACCCGCACTTCTTGAAGAACACGGTATCCGTTGCATCTTTCTGGAAGACGTTGCGCTCAAAATCGGCCGGCTGGCCAAACTCAAAGGCTTGTTACGCGTCCGATTGAAACAGCTGCGAACCGAACGCAGCAGCCCTGACGATGCCGCGGTCATTCTCTTTACGTCGGGTAGCGAAGCGGATCCTAAGGCGGTTGTCCTGAGTCACCGTAACCTGCTTTCCAACGTTGACCAGATTCTTCAGGCCTTTCCGATTGGCAAACACGAGGTGATGTTTAGCGCTCTACCCCAATTTCATGCCTTTGGTCTCACAGCGGGTGTACTGCTGCCGCTCATGAATGGGATGAAAACAGTCATCGGTCTCTCGCCCTTGCGTCATAAGGAAAACCTGGAGCTGATTCGCACCCAAAAACCTACGGTCATGCTCTCGACGGACACCTTCCTGAATCAGCTCTACAAAATTGCCAAGCCGGGTGACCTATCGTCATTGCGCTTTGTGGTCGCCGGGGCTGAACGGCTCAAGCCCCATACACGTGAACGCTTTGAGGTCCTTGGCATCACCGTGCTGGAGGGTTATGGTGCGACCGAAGCGGGCCCGGTGATTGCCGTCAACGTTCCCACGGGAATTCGCCACGGTACGGTTGGTAGGCTACTGCCCCACATTGAATACCGGATCGAACCACACGAAGGGATTGATGAAGGTGGCGTCTTACACGTGCGCGGCCCGAATCTGATGAAGTCTTATCTTCATGACCTGATGGAGGAGCGTTCTTCGCTGAATGACGGCTGGTATGACACCGGCGACATTGTCACGATCGACGCGGATGGTTTTCTCAGCATTAAGGGGCGCAAGAAGCGTTTTACCAAGATTGCCGGTGAAATGATCTCGCTGGGCTTTATTGAGGACGAGGTAGCACGCATCTCCAGCGAGCATCATCACGCAGCGATCGCCATCGAATCTGACGAGCAGAGCAAACCGGTGATTCGACTCTATACCAACGATCCTAACCTGACGACCGAGGCGATTCGTCAGCATTTTGTTGCCGAACGGATTCCTAATACCTGGCTACCCCGCGAGGTCGTTTTTATGCCCGAGCTCCCCGTTTTGCGGACGGGCAAAGTGGATTACCGGTCTTTGCAGGATCTGGCAAACGGCAAGACGGGTGCGTAAAAAAAGCCACCCTGAGGTGGCTTTTCCCGGATAGCACAGACGATCCGATTATTTTCCCGCCATACCGGCAGAGACACGCACGGCCGTGGTGACCCATTCGATGGCCAGTTTCTGGAATGCTTCCGTTGAACTGGATTCCATACGGAAGGTTTCGCCAGACATCACATAGACGCCCTGCCCCCAGACCTTGCCTGTCACACTGTCACGCAGCTTGGCCTCAACCACCAGCGAGGGGGTCTTGGAATCAACGCCTGCCGCTTTTTGTGCGGCAAAGAGCACGGCCGAAATAGGCACTGCGTTCCAGGGCTTGAAACTATCGCCCTCAACCACGGCACCGGTCAGCGCCACGCTTAGCCGGCCTACACCCGGGCCCGGTTTCGTCACCACATGGAAGCGCTTTGAGGCACGATCCTTGAGCTCTTTATCAATAATCATCCGGGTCTGGTAAATCGTCTCATCCGTCAGCCCCTTCTGGCCAGAATCCTTCAAAGCCGTCTGATAAAGCACCACCGGATCAATCATCACGCCCTTGACCTGACTCTTATCAAAATCGGGGCTGACATAGCGATATAACTTCACCCCTGGTTGGTCAATGGGAATCTCTTGCAGCCGGTTGTATTCAGCCGAGGTCAGGAAGCC
>CAZRYZ010000017.1:0-24636 GCA_964604465.1 uncultured Dechloromonas sp.
GCCGACGGGGTTGCTGACATCGCGAAAGCCGTGAGTCAGGCACATCAGACCGCCTGAAAAAGAAACGCCACCCGAAGGTGGCCAGATGCTATCTTTTCTTCTTTGACGGTGGCTCAGGCGTATCTACAACAAACAGATCCTTGAAATTGGGCGCATTCACAATTTTCTGGAGAACGTTTTGAACTGCAGGCACTAAAGCTTCAGCTGTTTTCTGGCATCCCCTGTCACCAAGATACGCACTATCAAAGTCATACTGTTCTGTTGCGGAGACTGATTTACCGTTTGACGACTGAAGGGTAATGTCTAGCAGCCACTCCCCCTGGAAGAACCCTTTCATACTCGAAAACGATACCTTGTTTACGGTGCCGGTCAGCGTGACTTGAGGGTTGTTTGGGTTATATATTCCGGCCATCTTGAGTTCATCCTCAAACGCCTTTTTGATATAGCTCGGAAGGTTATGGTTATCCGGTAGCATGATTGGGCCAACCGCACGGCATTGTAAATCTGCATTTGAGCTCATGTTAAAGCTCCCAACCGTAGCAACTTCGCCAATCTTCATGCTTCTTAGCGCATGGACGGTATCGGCTGAAGAAGCGTATCGGGGTGAGTTATTGGTCGCACAACCTGTTGCGAGTATGGCTAAAAATGCTGATGTGATCCAAATTTTCATTGAGTTCTCCAATAAAAAGAGCCCCGAAGGGCTCTTCTGTGGGGATTAGAACTTGTACCCTATGCCCACAAGTCCGTAGTTCTGGCTTGGTTTGATTGATGCAGAGACATCAGACCCAAAATTTTGTGTAGTTGATCCATATGTCACATATTGGTATTCGACGAAACCATACAGGTTTTCAGTAAAGAGCTGTTTTGCACCAATCCCAAAGCCTGCACCATTAATATTGCTTGACGCGCTAGTCGAATCTGTCATGCCTAAAGCACTGACGGACGCATTTGATTTGAGTGTTGAATTAAACCAAGAGAACTTGAGATAACCCAGCGTTTTGTCTGTTACGTAATAGCCTGGCTCAACAGACAAACCCCATGTGTTTTCAAGCTTTGCTTGAGCGCTTGCAGACCAAGGGACTACTCCAAGATATGAGCCCGACGTGGTCTGTGTACCTGAATTTTGATTGCCTATAACGTAAAAGATGTTGCCGGCAAGGTTAAATTTATCGATAGATTTAGAATAGCCACCTAAAATTTGACCAATAAAATCGCCGGAATTGGAACTTTGCCCTGGCAGGCCCCCCGTTACTGTTTGAGTAACTCCTGATGTGTTGAAGCTAGTGCTGGCATGGGAACTTACGCCACCAATACCAAGTTGAACGAAAGGGCCGTCAAATGCGCCGGCTGCCGCCGCGCCTGAAATTGCCGAAATTGCAGCTGCGATCAAGATGCGTTTCATAAATGCACTCCTCAAAGAAATCTAGAAAACGATTTTTGCTTGGGAGTAGGTTACCATAAAATGGTACTTATAAACCGTGTGCGTTTAGACCGCGTACGGATAAACCGTGGTGCTTTCGTCTGTGAAACGGGAGCATTAACCATGGCTAAAAACACAGAAAAACCGCCAATTCTGGTTGCTTTTGGGCAGCTCGTGCGTAAGCATCGGAAGACAAAAGGGTTTTCGCAGGAAGCCTTTGCCGACATATGCGAAATTGATCGCTCCTACATGGGGGGCGTGGAGCGAGGAGAGCGTAATCTCGCTCTAGTCAATATTGAGCGAATTGTGGCTGCTCTGGACGTGAAACCATCTGTCTTTTTCAAAGAACTTGACGAGCACTGGTTGAAACAATTTCAGTCGCAGGAGAAGGCTACTAAATAAAAACGCCACCCCTAGGGATGGCGTCTCAGTGAAGACATTCAATACTTAAACGCAGGCGCCGTCCGCATTGGCGGTATCGATCTTCTTGGCCGGCTTGATGAACTGATCGCGTTTAACCCCCAGCCACATGACAAGCGGGCTGGCGACCAGCACCGACGAATAGATGCCAAAGCAGATACCAATCGTGAGCGCGAGCGCAAAGTAGTGCAGCGCATCGCCACCGAATAGGAGCATTGATAGAACTGCCAGTTGTGTTGAGCCGTGCGTGATGATGGTGCGCGAGATGGTGCTGGTAATCGCGTGATCCAGAATTTCCGGGGTCGTCATACCACGCTTCTTGCGGAAGGTCTCACGGACTCGGTCAAAGACCACGACGGATTCGTTGACCGAATAGCCTAGAACGGCTAATACCGCGGCCAGAACGGGCAGGGAGAAATCCCACTGGAAGAAGGCAAAGAAGCCCAGAATGATGATGACATCATGTAGGTTGGCGATGATGGCGGCCAGAGCGAAGCGCCATTCGAAGCGAAGTGCCAGATAGATCATGATGCCTACCACGACCAGCATCAGCGCCAGCGCGCCATCGTGCGCCAGTTCTTCCCCAACCTGGGGGCCAACGAATTCGACCCGTTGCAGCTGGGCGCCGGGTGCGCTAACCTCCAGTGCATTCATGATCTCGCTGCCAATGGCGGCGGTACTCTGAGTGGGTTTGAGCGGTAGGCGAATCAGGACATCACGGCTTGAACCAAAGTTCTGCACCGTCACATCCTGCAGATTGGCCTTGGCCAGACCGCCGCGGATGGCTTCAAGGTCAGCGGCTTGCTTGTACTGCACCTCGACCAGGGTACCCCCGGTGAATTCAACCGACAGGTGCAGGCCGCGCGTCACCAGGAAAAAAACGGCCAGAGCAAAGGTCACCAGAGAGATGATGTTGAACACCAGCGCATGGCGCATGAAGGGAATATCTTTGCGGATACGGAATAGTTCCATGATCAGGCTCCGGCTTTGGTGGAGTCGGTTTCAGGCTTCCAGACCTGGCCGATGGAAATCTTGGTAAGACGCTTCTTGCGGCCGTAGACCAGATTGACGATGGCGCGAGACACTACCACGGCGCTGAAGATCGAAGTCAGGATACCCAGGCAATGCACCACGGCAAAGCCGCGGACCGGGCCCGAGCCAAAGATCAGCAGGGCGAGGCCCGCAATCAGCGTGGTGATGTTCGAATCCAGAATGGTGTCGAAGGCGCGATCATAGCCCGCCGAGATGGCCGCTTGGGGCGTTGAACCATTGCGCAGTTCCTCACGAATCCGTTCGTTGATCAGCACGTTGGCGTCAATGGCCATCCCCAGTGCCAGCGCAATCGCTGCAATACCCGGCAGCGTCAGTGTTGCCTGCAACAGAGAAAGCAGCGCCACCAGGAAGAGCAGGTTCGAGGACAGAGCGATCACCGAGATGACGCCGAACATACCGTAATAGATGATCATGAACACGGCAATTGCGGCAAATCCCCAGAGTGTTGCTTTGAAGCCACGCGAGATGTTTTCAGCACCGAGCGAGGGGCCGACAGTGCGTTCTTCGATGATTTCCATGGGTGCTGCGAGCGAACCGGCGCGCAGAAGCAGGGCAACTTCATTCGCCTCGATGGTGGTCATGCGGCCCGAGATCTGTACCTTGCCGCCGCCGATTTCACTGCGAATGACCGGTGCGGTAATGACCTCGCCCTTGCCCTTTTCAACCAGAAGAATGGCCATGCGCTTACCGACATTCTCGCGCGTAATATCGCGGAAGATGCGGGCGCCTGCCGAATCCAATGTCAGGTGAACGGCGGGTTCCTGGGTCTGGCTATCAAAGCCTGGCTGCGCATCGTTCAGGCGCTCGCCGGTCAGTACCACGACCTTTTTAACCAGCACCGGGCTGCCCCCGCGCTCGGTGTAGAGCTCGGCACCACCGGGAATCTGTCCGGCCATGGCGCCTTCAAGGGCACCGGGGGTGTCATCCACCATCCGGATTTCCAGCGTGGCGGTCCGCCCCAGAATGTCCTTGGCCTTCGCCGTATCCTGTACACCGGGCAACTGAACGACGATGCGATCCGGCCCGGATTGCTGGATGATCGGCTCGGCGACGCCCAGTTCATTAATGCGGTTGTGCAGTGTGGTGATGTTCTGTTTGACGGCAAATTCCTGGATGCGTTTGATGGCTTCCGGTTTAAAGTCACCGATGAGCGCGGCATCGGCACCCACTGTTTGTTCGGTAAAGCTTAAATCCGGTTGGGCATCAATCAGTGCGGCGCGAGCCTGGTCGCGATAGTCAGCTTCGCGGAAGCGGATAACAATGCGCTGACCTTCCCGGTTGATGCCGCCATGGCGGATGTTCTTGTCGCGGAGTAGGGTTCGGATATCTGCACCTGTTGCGTCGAGCCGCTTGGTCAGCGCGCCTTGCAGGTCGACCTGCAGCAGGAAGTGCACGCCACCGCGCAGGTCCAGGCCCAGGTACATGGGCAGCGCATGGATGCTGGTCAGCCATTTGGGCGAGGCCGACAGCAGATTCAGAGCAACGACATACTGGCTATTATCGGGGTTCGGGTTGAACGCCTGCTCCAGGATATCGCGGGCCTTGAGTTGGGTATCTGTATTAGGGAGCCTAACCTTGACGCCGTTGCTGTCGAGAAAGGCACCGTCGGCGGGTAGCCCGTTTTTGGTCAGCGTGGTGGTGACCTGATCAAGCAGCTTGTTATCCGATTTCAGGGTAGCGCGGGTCGGCGATACCTGGACAGCCGGCGTTTCACCAAAGAAATTTGGCAGCGTGTAGAGCACTCCGATGACGAGGGCTACAGCAACAACGATGTACTTCCAGAGCGGATAACGATTCATAAGCGGCTTAAAAGCGTCAATACGTAAAAGTCAAACGGGGGCCAAGGCCCCCGATGAGAACGCGAACACGAGTCGTGTTCCGAATTACAGCGAGCCCAAGGTTCCCTTGGGCAGCACCAGACCCACAGCCGGGCGTTGAACGGTCATTTCGACCGGGCCACCGCTGTTGGTGCCCACTTCGATCTTGACGTAGTTGTCACCGACCTGGGTGATCTTTCCGGCGACGCCGCCCTGGGTGATGACTTCGTCACCCTTTTGCAGACCGGCAACCAGTGCCTTGTGCTCTTTTGCCTTTTTCATCTGCGGGCGAATCATCAGGAAATACAGGATCGCGAACATGCCGATCAGGGGCAGAAACTGGGCGAGGGCGTCTTGCGTTGAGGCGGCGCCAGCGGCTTGGGCGAATGCGGGGCTGATCACTTGGGGTGTCTCCGGCAATAAAGTTAACAAGTTTCGGATTCTAGCATTTTTTGCCGGATGACGGCCTTAAGAGGCCCGGGGGTAGAGCTCAGACCCCGCGTTGTCGGTCGGCACGTAACCCGCTGACTTTGTTGGCGAATTGCCCGTTTTCAATCGCACTTCGCATTTCAGCCATGAGCGTCTGGTAATAGTGCAGATTGTGAATGGTGTTAAGAATGCTGGACAGGATCTCGCCAGCCCGGAAAAGGTGGTGCAAGTAGGCGCGGCTAAAATTCTGGCAGGTATAACAGGTGCAGGTCGGGTCGAGCGGCGCCTGATCGGTTTTGAAACGGGCGTTCTTGATCTTCACATCGCCATAGCGTGTGAACAGGTGGCCGTTGCGGGCGTTGCGGGTGGGCATCACGCAGTCAAACATATCAATGCCTTGCTCAACCGAATCCATCAGATCTTCGGGGGTGCCCACACCCATCAGGTAGCGCGGCTTGTCGGTCGGCAGCTGCGGCGCGGTGTGCGCCAGGATGCGCATCATGTCTTCCTTCGGTTCGCCGACGGAGAGGCCACCGATAGCGAAACCGTTGAAGTTGATTTCTTTCAGGCCGGCCAGCGATTCGTCTCGCAGCGCCTCGTGCATACCACCCTGCACAATACCGAACAGGGCGTTGGTGTTTTCCAGGCGGTTATGCTCATCGCGGGAGCGGCGCGCCCAGCGCAGCGACAGACGCATTGACTCTGCGGCCGTTTTGTAATCGGCGGGATAGGGGGTGCATTCGTCAAAGATCATGACGATATCGCTGTTCAGATCCTTCTGGATCTGCATCGAAATCTCCGGCGTCAGAAATAGCCGCGCGCCGTCGATGGGGGAGGCAAACTTAACGCCTTCTTCTGTGATCTTGCGTAGATCTCCCAGTGAAAACACCTGAAAGCCCCCGGAATCGGTCAGAATCGGCTTATCCCAGTTCATGAATTGATGCAAACCACCGAACTGTTTGATCACTTCCATGCCGGGGCGTAACCAGAGGTGGAAGGTATTGCCCAGGCAGATCTGCGCACCGGTATTCGCTAGCGCCTCGGGTGTCATGGCTTTCACCGTACCGTAGGTACCTACCGGCATAAAGGCCGGCGTATCGACCTGGCCGTGGGCCAGAGTCATGCGACCGCGTCGGGCGGCACCATCGGTCGTGATCAGATCAAATTTCATAGGGTTCGGGTCAGCAGCATGGCATCGCCATAGCTAAAGAAGCGGTAGCGCTCGGCAATGGCGTGTTGATAGGCAGAGCGCATGGTCTCATATCCGGCGAACGCCGACACCAGCATCAGCAGCGTGGATTTGGGCAGATGGAAGTTGGTGATGAGCCGATCCACCACCTTGAACTGATAGCCGGGGCGGATGAAGAGATCGGTTTCCCGGCTATCGGCGTGCAGTATGCCGCCCGCTTCAATGCCCTGTTGTTTGGCTGCCGACTCTAAAGCGCGAAGCGAGGTCGTGCCCACCGCCACCACCTTGCTGCCGCGAGCCCGACAGGCGGAAATGGCGGCCACGGTGGCTTCGGGCAGGTGATACCACTCGTGGTGCATGATGTGCTCATCGAGGTTTTCGACGCGGACCGGCTGAAACGTGCCCGCACCCACGTGGAGTGTCACAGTCGCGGTTTCAATCCCTCGGGCGCTAAGTCTCGCAAAGATCGTTTCATCAAAATGCAGGCCGGCCGTAGGCGCGGCTACCGCGCCCGGATGGGCGGCGTATACCGTTTGGTAGCGCATTTCGTCCTCGGCATCCGGCGTGTGCGTAATGTAAGGTGGCAAGGGTAGCAGGCCATGGGCCTCGGTCAGTTGCCAGAAGTCGCGGGCCTCTTCGTCAGGCAAGGCGAGCACAAAGAACTCGCCCTCACGACCAGTCACGTCTGCATCAAAGGCATCGGCTAGCCGTAGGCGTGTACCCGGCTTGGGTGACTTGCTGGCCCGAATCTGGGCTCGGGCGGATCTTCCACCGGCGTCAATCCGCTCGATCATCACCTCGATCTGTCCACCGGTAGTCTTGTGCCCAAAGAAGCGGGCGCGCAGCACGCGGGTGTCATTCATCACGAGCAGATCGCCGGGGTTCAATAAGCCGGGGAGATCCGTAAACTGGCAGTTAGCCAATACGCCATCATTCACCACCAGCAGCCGACTCGCACTCCGCTCGGTTGCAGGGTGTTGGGCGATCAGCGCTTCGGGGAGTTCAAAGTCGTAATCGCTCAGTTTAGAAAGAGGTGGTGCATGCGCGCTCATGGGGCGGAAGTATAAAGGCTGAGGCGCTCCCGTGTATAATTCAGCCCGCGTGCCTCGGTGGTGAAATTGGTAGACGCGCCGGACTCAAAATCCGGTTCCGAAAGGAGTGTCGGTTCGATTCCGACCCGAGGCACCAACCGTTAAGAACCCTTGCTCTCGATTTGATTCAAGATAGCGGCAGCCCAAGGGTTTATCGATCCGCAAATCTTGAACACCCGCCCATCCATTCGTGGCGCAAGAGCTGCTCAGTAATCGACGTCTTGCCAGCACCATTCGGCCCGGCTACGACAATCAGACGCGGTTTAAATTGTTCGCTCACGAAATGGTGCGTTGTTTAGCCGCGTCAGCAATCTCTTTGCGTAACTTCTGCATCAGGGCTTCACGTGCTTGCTTTGCTTTTGTGCGAGCTTCAAGCGCCACAAAACCCATCAAAGCAGAAAGTTGCTCATCAGTCGGTTCGTGCACAATGTCGTTGAGATCAAAAGATTGGGTGTTCATGTGATCCTCCGTTGCTGCATTATGCACTATAGTCTAGTGGCATGTAATCAATCGAAAACTACCGGTTCCGAAAGGAGTGTCGGTTCGATTCCGACCCGAGGCACCAACCCTAATGAATCGTTTGGAACGATTTCATGGTTGGGTTGTATTTTGTCTGTAGCAGAGGTATGGTGTTTTCTTTAAAGAAACGAACGTTCTTTATTAGGAAACAAAATGTCGGCCTCTGACCTGCTTTTTCCCAATCAATATCGCCGCAATGTGTTGGCTTTGCTGTTGATGAAGCCACAGCATTGGGTTCATTTGCGAGAGCTGGCACGATTGACGGGCGCTTCACCTGGCACATTAAAGAAGGAGCTGGATGCGCTGTTGGCTGCAGGATTGTTGAAATCACAAAAGGTGGGTAACCAAACACAGTTCAGCGCTAATGCTGAGCATCCGGTATATCCGGAATTATCTGGTCTGATTCGTAAAACGATTGGTTTGCGAGATGTGTTGGCCGATGCTTTGCAGCCATTAGGTGACCTGGTCAAAGTGGTGTTCGTGTTTGGGTCTATGGCCAGCGCTAATGAAAATTCTCAAAGTGATGTGGATGTATTGATTATTGGCGATGTCACATTTGGTCAAGTGGTCGAGGCACTATATGACGCGCAGAAAACTCTGGCTCGCGAGATTAACCCCAAGGTAATGTCGAGCGCCGAGTGGCAATCTAAGCGAGACCAGGGCAACACTTTTGTGAAAGAATTAACCGCCAAGCCAAAATTATTCATCGTGGGTGCCGAGCATGACCTCTGATCAATTGTTGAGTTTGCAACGGATTGGATCGATTGATCCGGTGCCGTTTTCCAAAGAGTTGCTTGAGAAGATGCTCAATGTTGCGCGCAGCCGGCTGCAAGATGCCATGCGAGAAGACAATAGTATGGAAACCCGTTTCGACTGTGCCTATACAGCCATACGTGCTGTGGCTGATGCGGCGCTACTGAAGCAGGGATATCGCACGTCAACCAGTAAGCCTGGACATCATCAAACAACCTTACAATGCTTGGTGCACACATTGGGTGTAGCATCAGCAACTGTTCGGGTGCTCGATGGATTACGAAAGCAAAGAAATTTGATCGATTACGACGGCGAACTTATTACGGATAGCTTGTTGATGGAGTGTTTAGATCAAGCCAACCTATTGTTAGGTATAGCAAGTCAAAAGTTGAAATAGCGTAGGGAAACGTACCGGATTCAAAATCCGGTTCCGAAAGGCGTGTCAGTTCGATTCCGACCCGAGGCACCAATTGCGCGGGATCCCAGAACACAGAAAGATGCTAGGTAAATGGGACGCAATCCATGACATTTCCCGTTGAAATCCGCGAATCCCGCGGTATCCGCACGCTGCACTTTGGCTCTGACTGGGTGCAGGGGGCGATGCGGATTAGCCGCCCGTGGGATCTGGAGTTGGTCTATACCCGCGAGATGATGGTGGCGTTGCTGTTGTCAGTCGATTGGCCGGTGATGCCGCAGCGAATATTGCAGATTGGTCTGGGTGCGGGATCATTGACGCGGTTTATTCACCGGTATTTACCGGAAGCAAGCCAGACGGTGGTTGAGTTATCTCCCGCAGTGGTTGGGGCTGCCAGGCAAATGTTTCGGCTACCTTCGTGCTCGGAGCGTCTTGTCATCGAGATTGTGGATGGCGCGGAATGGGTCGCTCAAACTCAACAGCAATTTGATCTGATTCTGATCGATGGGTTTGATGCCGATAGCCGTTCGGGCGGTCTGGAGTCAGCTGCGTTCTATCTGGATTGTCGCCGTATACTGACATCCGGTGGGTTGTTGGTGGCTAACCTGTTGAGCAAAAGCCCGACTTTCCTTCAGGCCTGCATGAATCTGGATCAGGCGTTGGAGGCTCAAACACGGCTGCTCCCCCTGACCCCGGGTGGCAACGTGATTGCACTCGGGGCTACTAACGAGACGGTTCAACTTGATGAGGCGGCGTTGCGCGAACGTGCAGAGCACTTACAGGCGCAGACAGGTCTGGATCTGAAGCCCCTGTTGGAACGATTGTTCGCCCAGGAGGATGGCCTACCCTTTGGAATCGGGGCTTAGCTCAGGCAGGCCAGCGAATGGTTTCAGTGGCCGATAGGCAGCGCTTCATGAGTTCTAGAAGCGGAATCGCCCGTTGAGCCATGTGAATTTGAACCGGCGCATTCTCATCCTGTTCAGAATCCAGGTCCTCCGGCCAGATCACCGGATTGGCTTGTTTGTCCACTTCGATGAGCTGTTGTAGACGGGTGATCAGCGCAGGGAGCTGGGCCGTCATGATCTCGCCGGTTTCGGGCAGATTGAGTGCCGCCAGCAGTTGTGTCGCGTCATCGCCGAACATGATGACGCTGCCCTGGGTGGATGAGCGGAAGGTGATGAGGGCCATGGTTAGCGGGTACCCCGATCACGCAGAGGCTCGATCCCCTCAATGGCATCAAGTTCTGGAATCGAGACATGGTTTTTGATAAGGATGGCACGAATCTTCTTGTCATGTTTTAAGTACCAGGCCTGACGGAAGAGTGTCGACATATTGAGCATGGCCGCCGTGCTCAGTGCAATGGCGAATAGACCTGAAAGTGAAATAAAGATCGCCTGCATCTTCCATGCACTGGGCATGACGTCTGAAATAATTCCGATGGTGGTGTAACAGCTACCAGCAAAGAGCAGGGCATTCAGCGGGTGCTCCATGAGGCCTAGCAGCAGCATGAAGCCGCCCCAACAGAGAATCGCGAAAACCTGTAACAGCATCAATAACGTGATCGAGACCATGTAAGTCAGGAAGACGCGGTTGTATTGGGATCTGTCGAGATGGATCCGTGCATTGATCTCGTAGTAAACAGCGATTCTGCGGAGGAAGTAGAGCGTGATCCAGAGAATGCCGAAAAGGCCGGTGACACCGACGGCCAGATTCTGCAGAAAGGGCACCAATTCAATGGCATGGTGCGCAAACAGGGAGTTTGGATTTAACATAGTGCAGAATTCTATTATCAAACAAGCCGTTGGGGGCAATCGTCATGTCAAAGAATCGTAAACTGGGGCGTTCGTTAGCAGGCCTTTTACTGGTGCTAGGCTTTGTTTTGCCGATGACGGCGGAAGCCCAGTGGATCTTTGTGGCGCATCGTGCCATGAACCGGATCCAGCAGGTGACACAGGATCCGGATAATGGTCAGGGGCAGAATGCTTCAGCGCCACAACGTGTGACTCAGGTGGCGACAGTAATCCTGGATGTGCCAGCCAAGCGGGTATTTGAAGTGGCGACGAATGCTACGAACCGTAATCAGAATGTGACGGTCGTCAGCAATGATCCCGCCAGCATGACCATCAAGGTCAAAGAGGGGGATCAGTCAGCAACCCTGGCGGTGAGCGCGCTGAACAAGAACGTGTCCCAGTTGATGATTGTGGGAAGCGCCCCCGCCGGTGAAAACCCTCAGACCAGCCGCATTGTGAATGCAGCGATGAACCTATGCAACGATATGGGTAAAAAGTGCGAGGTCGGTAGCAACTAAGTGTATTGAGGGGCTTCAGTCGAGGCGGCCAGAAACTCAGGCCACCTCAGCCGTCATGCCGCTGTGGCGTAAGAGGGCGTCGACCTGTGGATCCCGTCCGCGGAATGCGCGGAAAGATTCAATCGCCGGGCGTGAGCCGCCAACCGACAGAATCTCTTTGAGGAAGCGGGCACCGGTGCCCGGATCGACCGGGTCGCCACTCTCTTCAAAGGCCGCAAAGGCGTCAGCCGATAGGACTTCTGCCCATTTATAGCTGTAGTAACCTGCGGCATAACCACCTGCAAAGATATGCGAGAAGCTGTTGGGGAAGCGGTGCCAGGCCGGTGGGTGAATGACGGCGACTTCATCACGAACCTGGGCCAAGGTTTCGAGAACGGGCGTGCGGCAGGCTGGATCACTGTGAATGAGCAGATCAAACAGGGCAAATTCAAGCTGGCGCAGCGTGAACAGGCCGCTCTGGAAGTTCTTGGCTGCAATCATTTTGTCGTAGAGCGCGCGCGGTAGCGGCTCACCGGTTTCAACATGCGCGGTCATGTCCTGCAGGACTGACCACTCCCAGCAGAAGTTCTCCATAAACTGCGAGGGCAGTTCAACGGCATCCCACTCGACGCCATGAATCCCGGAAACGGCCAGATCCTCGACCTGGGTCAGCATGTGGTGCAGGCCGTGCCCGGTTTCGTGGAATAGCGTGATCACATCGTCGTGCGAGAAGGTCGCCGGCTTGTCACCGATGGGGGCCGGGAAGTTGCAGTTGAGGTAGGCAACGGGGGTCTGAATGCCGCTGCTGATCCGCCGGCGGGTCAGCGCTTCGTCCATCCAGGCGCCGCCGCGTTTTTCTTCGCGGGCATAGAGATCCAGATAGAACTGGCCGATCAGCTGGCTGTCTTTGGTGATGCGGAAGAAACGGACACTCGGGTGCCAGACGGGGGCGCTATCCGGGGTGATCTGTACGCTGAACAGGCGTTCAATGACGCTAAATAGACCGCCGAGGACTTTGGGTTCTGGGAAGTATTGCTTCACCTCGTCATCCGAGAAGCTGTAACGCGCCTGCTTAAGCTTTTCCGAGATGTAGGCGATGTCCCAGGGTTCAATCTCGGTGAATCCGAGCTCGGTTTTGGCAAACTGGGTCAGCTCGGCCAGGTCGGCGGCACCGTAGGGCTTGGCCTTGGCAGCCAGATCGCGAAGAAAGGCCAGCACTTGCGGTACGTTGTCGGCCATTTTGGGTATGAGAGAGACCTCGGCATAACTCTGATAACCGAGCATCTGCGCCATCTCGGAACGCAGCTTGAGAATCTCGTCGATGAGTGCCGCATTGTTCCATTCGGGTTTGCTGGCGCAGTCGCCGAATTCGCTGGCACGCACGGCATAGGCGCGATACATCTGGGCGCGCAGCGGGCGATGGCTGGCGAACTGCATGACCGGCAGGTAGGAGGGCGCCTGCAGGCTAAAGCGCCAGCCACTAATGCCGGCCTTGTCTGCAGAGGCTTTTGCAGCGGCTTTGACATCCGCCGGTAGGCCATCAAGCTCTGCTTCGTTGGTCACATCGAGATGGAAGGCGTTGGTGGCATCCAGCAGGTTTTCCGAGAACTTGGCAGCCAGTTGCGACAGCCGTTCTTGCAAGGCCTGAAAACGGGGTTTCTCGCTATCAGGCAGTTCGGCGCCGGATAGGCGGAAGTCACGAATTTCGTTCTGCAGGATCCGTTGCCGGGCCGGGCTCAAAGTCGCGAACTCGGGGCTATCGGCCATCGCCTGGTAGCGTTTGAAGAGTTCGAGGTTCTGCCCCAGCTCGGCGTAGAAGCGGGTAACCTCTGGCAGCATGGTGTTGTAGGCTTCGCGCCATGGTGGAATGTCGTTGACGCTGTGCAAGTGCCCCACAATGCCCCAGGCGCGCGATAGGCGTTCCAGATTATCCTGAAGGGGTTCGGCGAAGTTAACCCAGGTGGCTGGACTATCTTGCTTCAGTAGACGCTCAATTTCGGTACGAGACGCATCCAGTAACTGGTTGATGGCTGGCTGCACATCCGCCGGTTGAATCAGATCAAAGCGGGGAAGCCCCGCAAAATCGAGGAGTGGATTCATTTTGGGGGCTTCCTGCGTTTCTTATAGTTTGTTCCGGAGAAATTATTCAGCGACTTTCTGTCCGGTGAGTTTTTCAAAGGCTTCGTGGTACTTGGCGGCCGTTTGTTGGATCACCTCTTGGGGTAATTTGGGGCCGGGGGCCTGCTTATTCCAGTCCAGGGTCTCTAAATAATCGCGGACGTATTGCTTGTCGTAGGAGGGCGGGTTGCTGCCCGGCTTCCAGGCATCGGCCGGCCAGAAGCGGGAGGAATCGGGCGTCAGGATCTCGTCGATCAGGTGCAGTTTGCCCTGATTATCGATGCCGAATTCAAATTTGGTATCGGCGATGATGATGCCTTTGCTGGCGGCATAGTCGGCGGCCGCTTGGTATAGGGCAAACGCAGCATCGCGTGCCTCGGTCACGAGTTTGGAGCCAGTTTTGCCGGTGCCTTGTAATAACGCGTTCAGTTCCTTGTCGCAATGGGCCTGGGCCTGTTCAAAGGAAATGTTCTCATCATGATCACCCACAGCGGCTTTAGTGGCTGGCGTGAAGATCAGTTCCGGCAGCTTATCGGCTTGCTTGAGGCCGGCGGGCAGTTTAATGCCACAGACAGCACCGGTGTCCTGATAGTCTTTCCAGCCCGAACCGATGATGTAACCACGCACCACAGCTTCGATGGGCAGCGGACGAAGACGCTTGACCACCACTGCGCGGTTGCGGACCTGTTCGCGTTCATTCTCGGCAACCACGGTTTCAGGATCGATATCGGTGCTGTGCGTTGCAACGATGTCGGCAAGCTTCTTAAACCAGAAGCTGGCTGTTTGCGTAAGCACTTTGCCCTTGCCAGGGATTGGATCGGGCAGGATTACATCAAAGGCCGACAGGCGGTCGCTGCTGACGACCAGCAATTTGTCGTCACCCACGGCGTAGATGTCGCGCACCTTGCCCTTGGCAATCAGGGGGAGGCTGGTGATAGTCGATTCGAATAAGGCTTGGGCTTGAGACATAAAAGTTACCGGTAAAGATTAACGCACCACTTGATTCAGCTTGCCCTCGGCATAATGCAGCGCCATCACGTCTAGTGGGATCGGTTTGATCTTGCTGGCCTGGCCGGTGCAACCAAAGGCTTCAAAGCGGGCTTCACAGACCTTCTTAGCGGCTTCGCGGGCTGGCTTGAGGTAGTCGCGCGGATCGAACTTGCTGGGGTTTTCGAACATATAACGGCGGATCGCACCGGTCATGGCCAGACGGATGTCGGTGTCGATGTTGATCTTGCGCACGCCGTGCTTGATGGCCTCCTGGATTTCTTCGACCGGAACGCCATAGGTTTCTTTCATGTCGCCGCCGAACTCGCGGATTTCAGCCAGCAGTTCCTGCGGTACCGACGAGGAGCCATGCATCACCAGGTGGGTGTTCGGGATGCGGGCGTGGATTTCCTTGATGCGCCAGATGGCAAGGATATCGCCGGTGGGCTTCTTGGTGAACTTATAGGCGCCGTGGCTGGTGCCAATGGCAATGGCCAGTGCGTCACACTGGGTGGCCTTGACGAAGTCGGCTGCCTGATCCGGATCGGTCAGGAGTTGATCCATCGTCATCTTGCCTTCCGCGCCATGGCCGTCTTCCTTATCGCCAGTCATGGTTTCCAGAGAGCCGAGCACACCGAGTTCGCCCTCGACCGAAACACCAATGCTGTGCGACAGTTCAACGACCTTACGGGTGACGTCCACGTTGTATTCAAACGAGGCAACGGTCTTGCCATCGGCTTGGAGCGAACCATCCATCATCACAGATGAAAAGCCGGAACGGATGGCAGCCATACAGACCGCCGGGCTCTGGCCATGGTCCTGGTGCATCACGACGGGGATCTCGGGGTAAGCTTCCAGCGCTGCTAGGATCTGGTGACGCAGGAAAGGTTCACCGGCATATTTACGGGCGCCGGCTGAGGCCTGCATGATCACCGGAGCATCCAGTTTCTTGGCCGCTTCCATGATGGCCCAGACCTGCTCCATGTTATTGACGTTGAAGGCAGGCAGGCCGTAGTGGTGTTCAGCAGCGTGGTCGAGGAGCTGGCGCAGCGAGACGAGGGACATAACAATCTCCGTAGGGCAGGTTGCCGGTTAAATATGTAGAAAGCTTGTGCGGATTAACCAGTGATATCGGGGGTGGCATGTTCCCCGATATGAACGATTTTGAGGGTGTTGGTGCCGCCGGGGGTGCCAATCGGTTCGCCAATGGTGAGCACGACGAGGTCGCCGCGTTCCACAACCCCCTGGTCCAGCAGGACCGTTTCGGCATCGGCCAGCATCATGTCACGGTCAGGTTGGCTGCGCGGCATGAGCATCGGGTAAACGTCCCGGAACAGGGTCATCCGGTTGCGCGAGGCCTCGTCCGGGGTGAGTGCAAAGATCGGAACACCGCAGTTCAGACGACTCATCCAGAGTGCGGTTGCACCCGATTCTGTCAGGGCGGCAATGGCCTTGACCTTCAGGTGATGGGCTGTCCAGATGGCACCCATGGCGATGGATTGGTCAACACGGGTGAAGACGCGATCAAGAAATTCGCTTTCCAGCATCACCGGATAGGTGCGCTCGGCCTCAAGGCAGATGCGCGACATGGCTTCCACGGTCTCAACCGGATACTGGCCACTGGCGGTTTCGGCTGAGAGCATCACGGCATCGGTACCGTCCAGCACCGCATTAGCCACGTCGGAGACCTCAGCGCGCGTCGGAATCGGTGAGCTAATCATCGATTCCATCATCTGGGTGGCAGTGATGGCGAGCTTGTTCATCTCGCGGGCCATGCGGATCATCCGCTTCTGTAGCGATGGCACAGCGGCATCGCCCACCTCGACGCCGAGATCGCCACGGGCCACCATGATGCCGTCGGATGCTTCGAGGATTTCAGCCAGATGTTCGATGGCTTCGGTACGTTCGATCTTGGCAATAATGAGCGATTTGCCCCCAGCCTTTTTCATGAGATCGCGTGATAGATGAATATCGGCGGCCTCTCGCGGGAAGGAGATGGCCAGAAAGTCGGCGTTGATTTCGGCCGCCGTAATCATGTCGGCCTTATCTTTGTCGGTGAGCGCTGGCGCCGAGAGACCACCGCCTTTGCGGTTAATGCCCTTGTTGTTCGAGAGCGGGCCACCGACGTGCACTTTGGTGTGAATCTCCGGGCCATTCACGGCAATGACATTCAGCACAACACGGCCGTCATCAAGCAGCAGCACATCGCCGGCCTGAACATCGTTGGGCAACTCTGGATAGTCGAGACCAACACGCTCCTGATTGCCCAGTTTGCAGGCGGCATCCAGAATAAAGTCGGCGCCCTTGGTCAGCGTGATCTTGCCGTCGGCGAATTTTCCGACGCGGATCTTCGGGCCCTGCAAATCAACCAGAATGCCGACGGGACGGCGGTATTGTTGCGCCAGCTCGCGCACCAGTTTGGCACGGGCGCGGTGGTCATCGGCGGTGCCGTGGCTGAAGTTGAGGCGGACGACATCCACGCCCGCAGCGATCAAGGCGCCCAAGGCCTCCGGCGACGAACTGGTAGGGCCGAGAGTGGCAACGATCTTGGTGCTGCGGAGCATAGGGATACCTTAAAGTTTAGCCGTTGGCGCGTGCTTCAAGTGCTTCAATGGCCGGTAGCGTCTTACCTTCCAGGAACTCGAGGAAGGCACCGCCGCCGGTCGAGATGTAACCCACATCATCGGCAATCTTGAACTTGGCGATGGCGGCCAGGGTGTCGCCACCGCCAGCAATCGAGAACGCATCCGAGTGCGCAATGGCCGATGACATCATCTTGGTGCCGCCGGCAAACTGATCGTGCTCGAATACACCCACCGGGCCGTTCCAGATGATGGTGCCGGCATGGGCGATGATTTCCGACAGGCGGGCCGCCGTCTTCGGGCCGACATCCAGAATGCGGTCGTGGGCAGCAACTTCGTCGACGGGGATCTTGTTGGCGCGCGCCAGGGCCGAGACTTCATCGGCAACGACGACATCGACCGGAAGCGGCACTTCGGCGCCTCGGGCTTTCATCATATCGATGATGGCCTGGGCTTCTTTGACGAGCTCCGGCTCGGCCAGCGATTCACCAATGCGGTGACCCGTGGCCAGCAGGAAGGTATTGGCGATGCCGCCGCCCACGATGAGCTGATCGACCTTTTCGGCCAGCGATTTGAGAATGACGAGCTTCGATGAGACCTTGGCGCCACCGACGATAGCGACCAGCGGGCGGGCCGGGTTTTCGATGGCCTTGGCCAGAGCATCGATTTCGTCACCCATGAGCATGCCGGCGCAGGCCACCGGGGCGAAGCGGGCGATACCATGCGTGGTAGCTTCGGCACGGTGGGCCGTACCGAAGGCATCGTTCACGTAGACATCGCAGAGCTTGGCCATTTTCTGGGCCAGTTCTTCGTTGTCTTTCTTCTCGCCTTTGTTGCAGCGGCAGTTTTCCAGCAGAACCACTTCACCTGGCTTGACTTCAAATCCGCCGTCGACCCAGTTCTGGATCAGACGGACGGGTTTGTTCAGAAGTTGCCCCAGGCGGACAGCGACCGGCATCAGTGTGTCATCGGCCTTCACTTCGCCTTCGGTCGGGCGACCCAAGTGAGAAGTCACCATGACGGCGGCACCATGGTCCAGGCAATACTGGATGGATGGAATCGAGGCGCGGATACGGGTGTCTTCCGTGATGTTGCCGGCGTCGTCCTGCGGGACGTTCAGGTCAGCACGAATAAAAACACGCTTGCCTTTGACATCGACATCGGTCAGCTTTTTGACGTTCATGGTTGGGCTCCGGGTGGCTGGCGGTTATTTCGCGTTCATCCAGGCGCGGGCGGTATCCAGCATGCGGCAGCTGTAACCCCACTCGTTGTCGTACCAGGAAAGGACTTTGACCAGGGTGCTGCCATCTTCAGCCGTAATGACACGGGTCTGGGTAGCGTCAAAAGTCGACGAATGCGGGTCGTGATTGAAGTCCGACGAGACCAGGGGATCATTATTGACCGCCAGGACATTCTTCATCGGGCCGTTGGCGGCAGCCGTCATCAAGCTGTTGATTTCTTCCTTGGTGGTTGGACGCTCCGAGGTGAAGGTCAGATCAACGAGGGATACGTTGATCGTCGGGACGCGCAGGGCAAAACCATCGAACTTGCCCTTCAACTGGGGCAGCACCAGGCCGACGGCCGCAGCGGCACCGGTCTTGGTCGGGATGATGTTCTGGGCAGCGGCGCGGGCGCGACGCAGATCCGAGTGACGAACATCAACGGTCACTTGGTCGTTGGTGTAGGCATGGACCGTGGTCATCAGGCCTGCCTTGATGCCCACGTTGTCAGACAGCACTTTGGCAACCGGCGCCAGGCAATTGGTTGTGCAGGATGCATTGGAAACGACGGTCATGTCGGCAGTCAGCACATCTGTGTTGACGCCATAGACAACGGTGGCATCCACATCACTGCCACCCGGGGCAGAGATCAGCACGCGCTGGGCACCTTGCTCGAGCAGGGCCTGAGCCTTGGCCTTGGAGGTGTAGGCACCGGTACATTCCAGCACCATATCGACCTTGTGGTCGGCCCAGTTGATAGCCTTCGGATCCTTGGTGGAGTAGAAGGCAATCTTCTTGCCATCGATGATGATGCAATTCTCGCCTTCGATTTCTACCGGGGTGCGGAAGCGGCCATGCGTGGTGTCGTACTTCAGCAGGTGAGCGTTGGTCTTCAGATCGCCCGAGGCGTTGATGGCGACCAGGTTGAACTCCTTCTGTAGACCTAGCTCATAGATTGCGCGCAGGGTGCAGCGACCGATACGTCCGAAGCCGTTGATAGCAACATTGATGGCCATGGTTGTTTCTCCGAGTAGTTATATAGATGGGTAGTGATAATTACTTTGAAAGCACACCGTGAACGGTGTTGACGACGTTTTCGACAGTGAAGCCGAATTCCTTGAACAGCAGACCGGCGGGGGCCGATTCACCGAAGCGGGCGAGGCCGACAACCGCGCCGTCCAGACCCACATACTTGTACCAGCCGTCCGGGTGGCCCGCTTCGATGGCCACACGTGGTAGACCGGTAGGTAGCACCTGATCACGCCACGCCTTGTCTTGTTTATCGAAGGTGGTGGTCGATGGCATCGATACAACGCTCACGGCAATACCCGCTTCAGCAAGGGCAGCTTGCGCATCCAGGGCCAGCTTCACTTCAGAACCGGTGGCGATCAGCACAGCCTTGGCATACGCGGCAGGCGAAACGACATAACCACCACGTGCCACATCGGCGGCAGCTGTGTTGTTGGCCACCGGTGGCAGATTCTGGCGTGACAGCAGCAGGGCCGTCGGTCCGGTGGCATTTTCCACGCCTTTCACCCAGGCAACCGCTGTTTCGGTGGCATCAGCCGGGCGCCAGACATCCAGATTCGGGATGATGCGCAGCGAGGCGGCATGCTCGACGGGCTGGTGGGTCGGGCCATCTTCGCCCAGACCGATGGAGTCGTGGGTGTAGACCATGATCTGGCGCACCTTCATCAGCGCCGCCATACGGATCGCGTTACGGGCGTAGTCCGAGAACACCATGAAGGTGGCGGTGTAGGGGATGAAACCACCGGCCAGGGCGATACCGTTAGCGATGGCTGTCATGCCGAATTCTCGCACGCCGTAGAACAGGTAGTTGCCGCCTTCCGTGGCTGTCACGCCTTGGGCGCCCTTCCACCAGGTCAGGTTGGAACCGGCCAGGTCGGCCGATCCGCCCAGCAGTTCCGGCAGGTTCGGTGCCAGGGCTTCAATCGCCAGTTGCGACGCCTTACGAGTGGCAACCGTTTCAGCCTTGGCCTGGGTGGCGGCGATAAAGTCTTGAGCGTTCTTTGCCCAGGTGGCTGGCAGCTTGCCCGACAGACGACGGGTAAACTCAGCCGCTTCAGATGGGAAAGCTTGGCTATAAGCCGCGAAAACTTTGTCCCACGCCGCTTCGCGTTCTGCACCGGCCTCGCGGGCGTTCCAGGCGGCGTAAACATTGGCGGGGATTTCAAAGGCGGCGTGCGTCCAGCCAATGGCGGCGCGTGTCGCAGCAATCTCGTCGGCGCCCAGCGGCGCGCCGTGCACATCGGCACTGTTGGCTTTGTTCGGTGAACCCATACCAATGGCAGTCCGGCAACAGATCAGCGTCGGGCGCGAGGTATCGGCCTTGGCGGCCTGGATGGCGGCATCCAGGGCGTCAGCATCATGGCCATTGACGTTGGGGATCACCTGCCAGCCATAAGCGGCAAAGCGACTAGGCGTGTCGTCAGTGAACCAGCCTTCAACCTGGCCATCAATGGAGATGCCGTTGTCGTCCCAGAAGGCAATCAGTTTGCCCAGACCCAGTGTGCCGGCTAGCGAACAGGCTTCGTGCGACACGCCTTCCATGAGGCAACCATCGCCCATAAAGGTGTAGGTGTGATGATCCACGATGGTGTGGCCATCGCGATTGAATTCGGCGGCCAGCAGCTTTTCGTTGATGGCCATGCCCACGGCGTTGGCAATCCCCTGGCCGAGCGGGCCGGTGGTGGTTTCAACCCCTGCGGTGTAGCCATATTCCGGGTGGCCCGGCGTGCGGCTATGCAATTGGCGGAATTGTTTGAGATCTTCGATCGTCAGGTCATAACCCGTTAGGTGGAGCAGGGCGTAGAGCAGCATCGAGCCATGGCCATTCGATAGGACGAAGCGGTCACGGTTCGGCCAGGCAGGGTTGGCCGGGTTGTGGCTGAGATGCTGTCGCCAGAGGACTTCGGCGATTTCAGCCATGCCAAGCGGCATACCGGGGTGGCCGGAATTGGCCTGCTGGACGGCGTCCATGGCAAGGGCGCGAATCGCACCCGTCAGTTCGTTATAGGCCGGGGCAGCAGGAGCTGGGCGGACGGGGCGGGAAGGGGTGTTAACAGCAGACAGGGAAGACACGAAGTTAGCCCGGCAAAAGACGCAATTATCGGCTAAAACGGGCTTGCCTGCCAAGAACGGCAGGTAAGAAATTGATGAAAGGGCTTAAGCTTTTCGTTAACGCCAGTGGCAGTCACGCATGGTAAGACGAGACCCGTTCAACCTCGTTCTTTGAACCCAGAATGACGGGCACGCGCTGGTGCAGCGACGTCGGTTGAATATCCAGGATCCGCTCGCGACCGGTGGTGGCAGCGCCACCGGCTTGTTCGACCAGGAACGCCATCGGGTTGGCCTCGTACAATAAGCGCAACTTACCCCCCTGATTGGCGACTTTAGCGTCCATTGGGTACATGAAGACGCCGCCACGCGACAAAATGCGGTGCACGTCGGCCACCATTGAGGCCACCCATCGCATATTGAAGTCTTCCCCACGAGGGCCGGTTTTACCAGCGAGAAGTTCGCCGACATAACGTTGAACCGGCTCTTCCCAGTGGCGCTGGTTTGACATATTGATTGAAAATTCGCGGGTATCCACCGGAATGGTCAGGTTTTCCTGGGTCAGACGGAAGGAACCGACTTCGCGATCTAGGGTGAATACGTGCACACCATGGCCGAAGGTCAGCACCAGCTGGGTATTGGGCCCATATACGGCATAACCGGCGGCGACCTGGGTACAGCCCTTTTGCAGGAAGGCTTCGCCGTTTTCGCAATTGGCCCCTTCCGGAGCCTTGAGCACCGAAAAGATCGTACCGACCGAAACATTGACATCAATATTAGAGGAGCCATCCAGCGGGTCGAAGACGAGCAGGTACTCACCCTTCGGGTAACGGTTCGGGATACAGAAAGGCAGGTCCATTTCTTCAGAGGCCATGGCGGCCAGGTGGCCACCCCATTCGTTGGCATCGAGCAGAATCTCGTTCGAGATCACGTCCAGCTTCTTCTGGACTTCGCCCTGAATGTTATCTGTGCCGGCGGTGCCCATCGCATCGCCCAGACCGCCTTTACCAATGGCAATGGCGATGGCCTTGCAGGCCCGGGCAACGACTTCGATCAGTAACCGTAGATTCGGATCCAGGTTGTTGTGCGAGCGTTGCTGTTCGATCAGAAAACGGGACAGTGGGATGCGCATGGTGGACGTTATCTCTATAGAGCGTATTAATAGCTGCGATTGTACCGGTTCAACCGGTGTGTTCACGTAACCAGGTTTGCCAGGTTGGCCATATGCCGGCGGTGGCACCCGCATAAGCGGTAGGTTGCCGGTTGCCTGTGCGAGGTGATTGGCCGAGTACCTGGTGGAGCGGTGCGCTGCAACCACCGGCCTCGGCCAGAATCAGACGACCTGCTGCGGCATCCCAGGGCATCTGGCCACCGTGGACATAGGCCTGGATTTGGCCGGAGGCCAGGGCACACCACTCCAGGGTGCTGGCACCCAGGCTGCGCCAACCGCGCCAGGAACTGGGCTGGGTGGCATCCCGGGTCAGTCCGGAGGGAGAGATGTTGGCAATGGCTTGGCGCAGGGATTCCGGCAGGTAGGTCATGTCGACGCCAATGAGTGCGTTGCGGAGCGATTTTGACTCTTTTCCTGGGGCTTGCCCTAACTGAAGGCGCTGACCATTCAGAAAAGCGCCACCATCCAGTGATGCGTGCCAGAGACTGTCAAGCGCCGGTGCATAGGTCACACCCACCACCGTTTGCCCCTGGTGGATAAGGGCCACAGACAGCGCGTACCAGGGCAGACCTGACACGAAGTTGGTTGTGCCATCAATCGGGTCTGCAATCCACAGCGTAGTGCTTGCCGATGCGGCCTGTGGCCAGAGCGCATCATGTTCTGCGGCGGCACTTTCTTCGCCGAGCAGCGCTGCGGGATACAGTTCGGGCAGTGCGTTGGCCAGGGCTTGCTGTACGGCACGGTCAGCATCACTTAATAGGCTGCCATCCGATTTAAGATCGACCTGCAGTGTGTGCCAGCGGGGGAGCACCTCGGTGCGGGCAATGTCCTGAAGCAGCTCACCTACCGATTGGGCACAGGTAGCCCAAAGCGCAGTTTCGGAGATCAGAGGTTCGGACATGCCCTCTATAATACTAGGATGGTCATTCCCCGCTTCTATGTACCGCAACCCTTGGCGGTTGGTGATTGTGTGACGCTCCCCGAAGCAGTCGCGAATCATGCGGTGCGTGTCTTGCGTTTGCAGGCCGGTGACCCGCTGGTGCTGTTTAATGGCGAGGGGGGTGCCTATGAGGGTACGCTGCTGGCTCAAGTGGTCGAGGATGAATCAGGCCGGGGGCGGCGCGAAGGCAAACAGCCGCGCGCTAGTAAACAACGGGACGTGCAAGTGCAGCTTAGTGGCTTTCAGCCGGATGACCGTGCCAGCCCTTTGCGCATCAGCTTATGGCAGGGTGTATCGGCGGCCGAGCGGATGGACACGACCTGGCAGAAGTCGGTAGAGCTGGGCGTTCACCGTTGTGTGCCGGTGGAAACGCGCCGTTGTGTGACACGCCTTGATGCTGCTCGTGCCGAGAAACGTCATGCGCACTGGCAGGGCGTCATTGTCGCGGCGGCCGAGCAATGCGGTCTAAATCGTCTGCCCGAACTGAACACGGTGCAAAGTTTGACCGAGGCGTTGCGTGAATCCGGGACGGGTATCAGGATTATGCTGGATCCCGATGCCGTAGAAAGTTACCCGGCATGGCTTGAGCGGCAGCAGGGTCTCACCGATCTCACCTTGCTGATTGGCCCTGAGGGTGGTTTCGCGCCTGAAGAAATCGAGGCGGCTAAGGCGGCGGGCTTTCTTTGTTTTCGTCTGGGGCCGCGGGTGTTCAGAACTGAAACTGCCGGGCCGGTTGCATTGGCAGTGACGCAAGCCATCGCAGGCGATTTACGATAGATCAACCTTTGTCAGCAGTGATGTGCAGCTGCTCTTTGTGCGGTAATATTGGCCGCTTGAATTCTGCTGGCGGAGATTGCCGTGCCTGATCCGAATTTTGTTGCCTGGTTCCGTTCGGTTGCGCCCTATATTAATAGCTTCCGAGGGAAGACCTTTGTTATCGCGGTCGGGGGCAAAGCCATCAGCGGACCATTTGCGAAGACTTTTGCCTACGACATTAATTTACTTGCCAGCCTGGGTATCCGTCTGGTGCTGGTGCATGGCGCGCGACCTCAAATCGAGGAAGAACTTCAGGATCGGGGTTTGCCCTCGACTTTTCATGGTAACTACCGGATCACGGATGCCGCGACGCTGGATTGCGTCCTTCATG
>CAZRYZ010000018.1:0-24521 GCA_964604465.1 uncultured Dechloromonas sp.
TCTGGCGGATTTCATCGCGGATGCTGATCATGGCCTCGACAAAGCGATCGAGCTCTGCCTTCGATTCCGATTCGGTCGGTTCCACCATGATTGTGCCGGCGACGGGGAAACTCACTGTCGGGGCATGGAAACCATAATCCATCAGTCGCTTGGCGATATCGATCTCGGCGATGCCGGTTGCGGCCTTAATCGGGCGGATGTCGAGGATACACTCATGGGCCACACGACCATTTTTGCCGCGATAGAGCACCGGGTAGTGCGCCTGAAGGCGGTCCGCCACGTAGTTGGCATTGAGGATCGCCGCCTGGGTCGCTTGCTTGATCCCGGTGCCCCCCAGCATGGCAATGTACATCCAGGAGATCGGCAGAATCGACGCGGAACCAAAAGGGGCTGCGGAAACGGCACCCTGGCCGGCATGGCTGCGATCGGCCTCGCCAGTGGCCTGAACCACGTGATCTGCCATAAAGGGTGCGAGGTGCGCCTTGAGGCCAATCGGGCCCATGCCGGGGCCGCCACCGCCGTGCGGGATGGCAAAGGTCTTGTGCAGGTTCATGTGGCTGACATCGGCCCCGATAAAGCCGGGGGCGGTCAGGCCGACCTGGGCATTCAGGTTGGCGCCATCCATGTAGACCTGGCCACCATGAGTATGAACAACGTCGCAGATTTCGCGCACGGCTTCTTCAAAAACGCCGTGTGTCGATGGGTAGGTTAGCATCAGGCAGGCCAGGTCGTTGGCATGGGCCGCGGCCTTGGCCTTGAGGTCGCCAATATCGACGTTACCGTTCTCATCACAATCGACCACCACCACCTGCATGCCGGCCATCTGGGCGGTCGCCGGGTTAGTCCCGTGAGCTGATTTCGGGATCAGGCAGATATTACGGTGGGTGTCGCCGCGGCTCTGGTGATAACGGGCAATGGCCACCAGGCCTGCGTACTCGCCCTGGGCGCCTGAGTTCGGTTGCATACAGACGGCGTCAAAGCCGGTAATGGTTTGCAGCCAGTCAGCCAGGCCGTTGATCATGGTCAGATAACCGGTGGCCTGATCGCGCGGGGCAAACGGGTGCATGTTGGCAAAGGCGTCCCAGGTGACGGGAATCATCTCGCTGGTGGCGTTAAGCTTCATGGTGCACGAGCCCAGCGAGATCATGGAATGATCCAGCGCCAGATCACGATTCTGGAGCGACTTCAGGTAACGCAGCATTTCGTGCTCGGTATGGTGCGTATTGAAGACCGGATGCGTGAGAATTCGGTCAGTGCGGCAGAGGGCAGCCGGCAGAGTTGAGTCGTTTTTGCACACAGCAGCATCAAGCGCAGCGATATCAGCCGCTTTGCCAGTAATCAGGGTGAGTAGCGCAGCGACGTGATCGCGCGTCGTGGTCTCATCGCAGGTAATGCCCAGGCACGTATCCGAAACGTGCCGCAGGTTAAAGCCGGCCGCCAGTGCTGCCTGATAGACCGCCGGTGCACGTGAGCCCAGATCAATCTGGAAGGTATCGAAGAATTGCGGTGTCGTGATCGTGATGCCGGCATCCTGCAGACCCCGGTCCAGGATGGCGGCCAGACGATGGATCCGATGGGCAATGGTCTGCAGACCTTGGGGACCATGGTAGACCGCGTAAAGGCCGGCCATATTGGCCAGTAGCACCTGGGAGGTACAGATGTTGGAATTGGCTTTTTCGCGGCGGATATGTTGTTCGCGCGTTTGCAGGGCCATCCGGTAAGCCGTCTTGCCGCGCGCATCTTTCGAGAGCCCGATGATCCGGCCCGGCATTGACCGGACATGCGATTCGCGCGTGGCGAAGAAGGCGGCATGCGGGCCGCCAAAGCCCATGGGGACACCAAAGCGCTGGCTTGAGCCCAGGGCAATATCGGCACCCATGGCGCCTGGCGACTTGATCAGCACCTGGGCCATCAGGTCACAGGCAACAGCAACGGTAGTGCCGCTCTGACGCAGATGAGCAATCGTTTTGGTCAGATCACGAACATTGCCGCGCTCGTCCGGGTTCTGCAGCAGCGCGCCGAAGAAGGATTCGTCCTGAACCGCGGTCGGGTCGGCAACGACGAGCTCGAAACCAAAGTAAGCAGCCCGCGTGCGTACCACATCGATGGTCTGCGGGAAGCAACCGGCATCCACGAGGAACCGGTTGGACTCGGACTTGGAAACGCGACGCGCCATGGCCATGGCTTCGGCCGCGGCAGTCGCTTCATCCAGTAGCGAGGCGTTGGCGATTTCCATGCCGGTCAGGTCCAGCACCATCTGCTGATAGTTCATCAGCGCTTCCAGACGTCCCTGGGCAATCTCGGCCTGATACGGCGTGTAGGCGGTATACCAGCCGGGGTTCTCCATGACGTTACGCAGAATCACGGCAGGTGTCAGCGTGCCGTAATAGCCCATGCCGATGAAAGACTGATTAACAACGTTCTGGTCCGCAATGGCACGCAAGTCTGCCAGCGCCTGGTGCTCGCGGCGTGGTGGCGGCAAGGGCAGATCTTCCGGAAGACGAATGGCTGCGGGGACAGTCTCGTTGATCAGCGCCTCTATGCTGGCCGCACCGATGACGCCCAGCATGGCCGCTGCATCCGCCTCATTGGGGCCGATGTGGCGCCCGATGAATTCGTCATTCTGTTCCAGGTCGAAGAGCGGTGTGCAGGTGGTCATGTCAGGTATCCGGAGAGTCGTGTCGGAGAGGGAAGTTAGAAAACAGGCGTCAGCAATGGTCAACGATTAGGCATCGGCAACGGCGAGATAGGCATCGGCGCTCATCAGGGCATCGCATTCGGCCAGATTGCTTGGCGCCATCTTGAATAGCCAGGCGGCATAGGCGTCCTGATTAACACTTTCGGGCGCATCAGTGACGGCATCATTCACGGCCAGAACCTTGCCGCTGATCGGGGCGTAGACATCGGCAGCCGCCTTAACCGATTCGACCACGGCGACTTCCTTGCCGGCAGCGATATCGGCGCCCACTTGCGGTAGTTCGACGAAGACGAGATCACCCAGCGCTTCCTGGGCATGATCGGTAATGCCGATCGTTACCGTGCCATCAGCTTCGACACGGACCCATTCATGGGATTCGGCATATTTCAGTTCAGCGGGTGCTTTGGACATGAGAGTCTCCTGGAGAAAGAGGAATAAAAAGAAATCAGAGGGGTGTCAGACCAACGACTGGCCATTACGGGCAAAGACCGGTTTGACGACCCGGGCCTTGAGTAACTTGCCGCGAATATCGACTTCGACGGTGTCGCCAATGGCGACGCCCAGCGGCAGGCGTGCCAGCGCAATCGACTGTTCTAGCGTGGGGGCAAAAGTACCGGAGGTGATTTCGCCATCACCGTGCTGCGTAACCACTTTCTGGTGGCCACGTAGCACGCCTTTGTCGAGAAGGATGAGGCCAAGAAACTGATGACGTTGGCCCTGGCTGGCCAGCGCCTCACGACCGACAAAGTCCCGCGCATCCTTCATGGCGACGGTCCAGGCCAGACCGGCATCGAGCGGGGAGACGGTGTCATCCATGTCGTTGCCATAGAGATTCATGCCGGCTTCCAGACGCAAGGTATCGCGTGCGCCAAGCCCGCAGGGCTTCACGCCGGCAGCGAGCAGCGCATTCCAGGCGGTTTCTGTTTCGGCGGCGGGCATCATGAGCTCGAAGCCGTCTTCGCCGGTATAGCCGGTGCGCCCGACAAACCAGTCGCCTACCGGGCACCCGAAAAATGGCCCCAGGGATTCCGTCGCCGCCTTGAGTTGGGGAAACACCTCCCAGACCTTGGCGCGGGCATTCGGTCCTTGTACGGCAATCATGCCCAGGGCAACGGCCGGACTTGGGCTAAGATCATCGCGCAGCGGTGTGATCGTCACCTGCATGCCCCAGTCTTTGGCGCAAGTCTGCATCCAGGCCAGATCTTTTACGGCGGTGCCGGCATTCACGACGATCCGGAACTTTTCTTCGTTCTGGTAGTAGATGATCAGATCATCAATGACGGTGCCGGCCGGGGTGAGCATGGCACTGTAGAGCGCTTTGCCCGGTTGCGTTAGTTTGGCCACATCGTTAGCGACCAGACGCGACAGAAAGGCACGCGCATCGGCACCTGTCACGTCCACGGGGCACATGTGCGAGACATCAAACATGCCGCAGTCCTGTCGCACAGCGTGGTGCTCTTCGATCTGCGAGCCGTAGTTGACCGGCATATCCCAGCCACCAAAATCAACCATGCGGGCTTGGAGGGCACGGTGGGCGTTATTCAGTAAGGTCTTTTGAGGCATGTAAATTCCCTAAGTTCAGATGGCGGGGGTGTCCTTGAAGCGCATCGAGAGATCAATGGCGCGAACATCCTTGGTGAGGCTGCCAATCGAAATCCGGTCGACACCGGTTTCGGCAATGGCGCGAACGGTATCCAGACTGACACCACCCGAGGCTTCGAGCTTGGCGTTGGTGCCTGTTTTGGTGGCCCAGGCATCGCGATGGGCGACGCCCTCACGCATCATCGCCAGATCAAAGTTGTCGAGAAGCAGGAAGTCGGCACCGGCGGCAAGCGCTTCGTCCAGCTCGGCGATCGATTCGACTTCGACCTGGATAAACCGGCAGCGATCCGCATGTTGCGCAGCCACTTCCTGGGCGGCTTTCACGGCTGGCGTGATGCCGCCAGCAGCGAGGATATGGTTTTCCTTGATCAGGATCGCATCCCACAGTGCCAGACGGTGGTTGCCGCCCCCGCCGACACGCACGGCATATTTCTGGGCAAAGCGGAGCCCCGGAATGGTCTTCCGGGTGTCGACGATCTGTGCCCGGGTACCAGCCACGGTAGCCACAAAAGTGGCCGTGCGTGTGGCCACTCCGGACATCAGTTGCAGAAAATTCAGGGCAGCCCGTTCGCCGGAGAGCAGGGCGCGTGATGCGCCGTGGAGTTCGCAGAGTACGGTTTCCGGGCCAACATGGTCGCCTTCATGGACGTGCCACGTGACGGTGATGGCCGGGTCGATTTCGGCAAAGCAACGGTTGAACCAGTCAATGCCGCACACGACGGCGGGTTCGCGAACCAGTACGGTGGCAATGCTGTGATTGCCGGCGGGTACCAGCTTGGCCGTGAGGTCGCCGGCGCCGATATCCTCCAGCAATGCCGCGTTGACGTTGCGGCCAATCTCGTCGGAGAGATCAATGGGGAAATCAAATCGGGTAGAGGCCAGCGTCATGATGTTCAGATCAGCGAATTAAGTAGCGAGCGGGCGGCGAGAATGACTTCACTCGCCGTCAGGCCATAGGGGCCGTCACCGCTCTCGACGCAGACATCGGCCGCCGCACCATGCAGCCAGATAGCAGCACAGAGGGCCTGTGCCGGTGCCATACCCTGAGCCAGTAACCCGGTGATGATGCCTGTGAGGACGTCGCCCATGCCGGCACTGGCCATCCCCGGGTTGCCGGTGGTGTTGATCCACCACTGGCCGTCGGGTGTGGCAATGATACTGCCGCAGCCCTTCAGGACGACCGTGGCCTGGTAACGGGTAGCAATGCGCTTGGCGGCCGCGATGCGATCTGCCTCGATCTCGGCGATATTGGTCGAAAGGAGTGTTGCTGCTTCACCAGGATGCGGGGTGAGCAGAGTAGGGTCTGTCCGGGTAGCGACCTGATCGGCCAGATCCGGCAAGAGGGTGAGGGCATCGGCATCCAGCACGAGGGGCCCGGCAAAGTCCAGCGCTTCGCAGAGTGTGTTCCGGGCGCAATCATCACGACCTAGCCCGGGGCCGATGCCGAGCGCGGTAAGCGGGGCTTCCAGCAGGTGAGCCGGATCACGGAACATGACTTCAGGCTGTAGAGGGTCCAGCGTTAGTGCGCCCTGGGATGGATCGCCCAGGGCTGCTGCATAGACACGACCTGCGCCAGTATGCAGTGCACTCCGAGCTGCCAGAAGCAGGGCCCCAGTCATCGAGGGGGCGCCACCGAGTAATCCGGCGCTGCCGGCATCGCCCTTATGTGCATTCAGAGCGCGCTGGGGCAGGTCATCAACCCAGAGATCCGGGGTGTTGATAGCACCGCAACCGGAATCGTTCACCTGATCAAAAAACATGGGGGGAATATCGAGATCACAGATCTCGACCTGGCCACAATGATCTGGGCCGTCACCTGTCAGCAGACCCGGCTTGTCGGCAATAAAGGTCAAGGTGTGGGTGGCCGTGACACAGACCGGTTGCGCCACGCCGGTGTCCCCATGGAGCCCGGAAGGCGTATCAATTGCCAGAAGGGGAATCTGGTCGAGCAGGCTCAGCGTGTTGGCGGCTTCAACCCAGGCGTCATAGGGTGCGGCGAGCGGCTGGTTAAGACCGATGCCAAACAGCCCGTCGACAATGAGGCTGAACCGATAGTGACCCTGGTCAGGAATTTCCGGGAGTAATTGGCCGCCGGCAGCCAGAAATGCGTTGTGTGCAGACAAGGCGTCCGCGGGCGTTTTGTCATTGGCCGGTAGACCGACACAGCAGCAGGCATAACCCTGTTGCATCAATCGGGTCGCGCAGACCAGTGCATCCCCCCCGTTATTGCCGGGCCCCACCAGGATCAGGATCGGGTCAGGGCGGTCCCCGGTCAACTCCTGTGCCCAGCCCGCAGCCGCCAGGCCGGCGCGTTGCATGAGATCGGGCCGGGGTTCCTGAGTAAGCGCAGCATGCTCGACAGCCCGGATAGCCTGGCTATTAAGCAAGCGGGACTGTTCAAGAACAGGTTGGGAAGAGAGAGCGATGCGGGCAGGCACGGTATTCTGGGTGCGAGGGAAATAGAGCGTTATTTTATCGCGATGAGGCCTTGCTTTAGTCTTTTAAAGTAGGGTTTCTGAGGGTGAGATACCGCATGATTTCAATGGATTAGCGAGGTCTGTCGCCTAAGCCATTGAATCCATTGAAAGCGCTTGTTGGCGAGCCTATAGCGGCCCGGTGAAGCGTATAATTCGACCTTCAATTTCTGTCACTTTTCCGGTGCCTGTGCGCCGGTTTTCCGGGTTCTGCTCATGTCGTCTGTGATTGCCTTGCGTGGCGCTGCTGCGCTGTCCGAATTCCGTACCCAACGTCTTCTTGAGCGTCTGAAAACCGTCTGGCCTGCCGTTGCCGGGATCGAGAGCGAACACCTCTATCTGGTTGAATTGTCGGCGCCGCTGGATACGGCCGAGACCGAGCGGCTCAATGCGGTGCTAGAAGCAATGGGGCCTGCTGGTGATGTGGTTGGTTCATTGATTGTTGCCCCGCGTCTGGGCACCATCTCGCCGTGGTCATCGAAGGCCACCGATATCCTGCGTCATTGCGGTCTGGGTAATGTGATGCGCGTTGAACGTGTCACCCGTTTTGTCCCGGTTGGTAAGAAAGCGCCATCGGTGGCCGAACGTTCGGCCATGGCTGCTTTGCTGCACGATCGCATGATCGAAACTGTGCTCGAGAACGTTGCCGCCACCCATGCGCTGTTTGATCATGTGGCTCCACGCCCACTCGCGACGGTGGATATTCTGGCGGGTGGCCGGCCTGCACTGGAGGCTGCCAACCGCGATATGGGTCTGGCGCTATCAGACGATGAAGTCGACTACCTGGTAAGCATTTTCACCGAAGCCGGCCGCAACCCGACTGATGTGGAACTGATGATGTTTGCGCAGGCGAACTCCGAGCATTGTCGCCATAAAATCTTCAATGCCGACTGGATCATTGATGGTGTGACCGAGGCCAAGTCCTTGTTCGGCATGATTCGAGACACGCACAGCAAAACGCCGCAAGGCACGATCGTGGCCTATTCGGATAACGCGGCCATCATGGAAGGTGCCGAAGTCGAGCGCTTCTATCCGCGTGCTGACGGCACCTATGGTTTCAGCAATGAACTCACGCACTATCTGGCCAAGGTGGAAACGCACAACCACCCGACAGCCATCTCCCCTTTTTCGGGGGCGGCCACCGGATCGGGCGGTGAGATCCGTGATGAAGGCGCCACGGGTAAGGGCTCCAAGCCAAAAGCCGGCCTCTGTGGTTTTACGGTTTCCAACCTGAATCTGCCCGATGCCAAGCAGCCATGGGAACGTCCGGCCAGCAAGCCGGATCGCATCGCCAGTGCGCTCGACATCATGATCGAAGGCCCGATTGGCGCCGCGGCGTTCAATAACGAATTCGGTCGCCCCAATCTTGCCGGTTATTTTCGTACCTATGAGCAGCCGGTGGGCGATATTGTCCGCGGCTATCACAAGCCCATCATGATTGCGGGTGGTGTGGGTTCGATCCAGGCCGAACAATCCTTCAAGGAAGAACGCTTCGAACCGGGCACACTATTTGTGCAGCTCGGCGGCCCCGGTATGCTGATTGGCCTGGGGGGCGGTGCTGCCTCGTCGATGGCCTCTGGGAGTAACCAGGCCGACCTGGATTTTGCCTCCGTTCAACGGGGCAACCCGGAAATCGAACGCCGGGCGCAGGAAGTTATCGATCGTTGCTGGCAGCTGGGTACAGATAACCCGATTCTCTCGGTGCACGATGTGGGTGCGGGTGGTTTATCGAATGCCATGCCGGAACTGGCCCACTCGGGGGGCGTGGGTGCCCGCTTCGAACTCCGTGCCATCCAGAGCGAAGATCCGGGCATGAGCCCGGCGGAACTTTGGTGTAATGAAGCGCAGGAGCGTTACGTGCTGGCGATTGCCCCCAAGGATCTGGAGCGCTTCGCAGCCATGTGTGAGCGCGAGCGTTGCCCCTTTGCCGTTGTCGGTACGGCCACTGCGGAAGGGCAACTGATTGTCAGCGATAGCCTGTTTAACAACCATGCAGTCGACATGTCGATGCAGGCACTGCTCGGTAAGCCGCCGCGCATGACGCGTGACGTCAAGCATGAGACAGAAGTGGACGTCGCCTTGGATACGGACGCCGTTGAGCTTAAGGAAGCCGTCTATCGCGTGATGCGTCTACCGACGGTGGCTGATAAGTCCTTCCTTATTACCATTGGCGATCGCAGCGTCGGCGGTCTGACCGCGCGTGATCAGATGGTTGGCCCGTGGCAGGTACCGGTGGCTGATGTTGCTGTCACGGCGATGGGTTACAACACCCGTCTGGGTGAAGCCTTTGCGATGGGCGAGCGCACGCCGGTTGCCGTGCTGGACGCTCCAGCTTCGGGCCGCATGGCCGTGGGTGAGGCGCTGACCAATCTGGCCGCAGCTCGTATCGCCACCATGGCCGACATCAAGCTCTCCGCCAATTGGATGGCGGCCGCCGGTGCACCGGGTGAAGATGCCCGTCTCTTTGATACCGTCAAGGCCGTATCCGATTTGTGCCAGGCGCTGGACGTATCCATCCCGGTGGGCAAAGACTCGCTGTCGATGCGGACGCGTTGGGATGACCATGGCAAAACCGAAGAAGTCGTCTCGCCGCTCTCGCTGATTGTGACGGCCTTTGCCCGGGTGCCCGATATTGCACAAACGCTCACGCCGGAACTCGACCGCGACGTGGCCGATAGTGAACTGATTCTGATCGATCTGGGCAATGGCAAGAACCGCCTCGGCGGTTCGGCGCTGGCACAGGTCTTCAATGCCACTGGTGACGACGCCCCGGATGTGGATGACCCCAAACAGCTCAAGGCCTTCTATGCCGCGATCCAGTCGCTGAATGAAGATGGTCTGCTGCTGGCCTATCACGACCGCTCGGACGGGGGGCTCTTGGCTGCGGCCGCCGAAATGGCCTTCGCCTCGCATTGTGGCGTTACGATCAACGCCGATATCCTCTGTGTGGATCCGATGGATCAGGACACGGATTACGACAAGAAGCCCGGTATCCTGCAGGGCCGCCGCAATGAAAAGCTGCTACGTGTGCTATTCAGCGAAGAGCTCGGGGCGTTGATCCAGGTGCGCCGGAGTGACCGTGAAGCGGTCATGGCTCGTCTACGGACCCATGGTTTGTCACGTTATTCGGAAGTGGTCGGTTATCCGAACCAGACCGACGAACTCCGCGTCTCACATCTGGGTAAAACGGTGCTGGCCGAACCACGCGTCGAACTGCAACGTGCCTGGTCGGAGACCTCGTTCCGTATTCAATCGCTGCGCGACAACCCGGCCTGTGCCCAGGCAGAGTATGACCGCATTCTGGACAAGGAAGACCGCGGCCTGTTCGCTGCGCTATCCTTTGACCCTGTTGAAAACACCGCGGCGCCGTTCATCGCCAGTGGCGCCCGACCGCGCATGGCCATTCTGCGTGAGCAGGGCGTCAATGGCCAGGTGGAGATGGCCGCGGCGTTCGACCGTGCCGGCTTCACTGCGGTGGATGTGCACATGAGTGATCTGCTGACGGGCCGTGTCACACTGGATCAGTTTGCCGGATTGGCCGCCTGTGGCGGCTTCTCTTACGGTGACGTACTGGGTGCCGGTCAGGGCTGGGCAAGAACGATTCGCTTTAATGAACGCTTGCGCGATGGTTTCGCCCAGTTCTTTAATCGCACCGATACCTTTGCGCTGGGCGTCTGTAATGGTTGTCAGATGATGAGCACGCTACAGGATCTGATTCCGGGTGCAGATCACTGGCCACGCTTTGTGCGCAATCTGAGTGAGCAGTTCGAGGCGCGTCTGGTCATGGCCGAAGTGCCGAATTCGCCATCCATCTTCCTGAGTGGCATGCACGGTAGCAAGCTGCCCGTGATCGTCTCTCACGGCGAAGGCCGCGCGCAGTTTGCCAAGGCCGATGACCTTAACAAGGTCTCGGTGGCACTTCGTTACATCGATAGTCAGGGCGCCGCCACCGAGCGTTATCCATTCAACCCCAACGGTTCGCCGCAGGGCGTGGCCGGGGTGACGACGCCGGATGGCCGGTTTACCGTGATGATGCCGCATCCGGAGCGCACCTTCCGCACGCTGCAGATGTCGTGGTATCCAGGCAAGTTCGGCGAGGTCTGGGGTGAAGACGGTCCGTGGTTGCGCATGTTCCGCAATGCACGCAAGTTCCTGGGCTAATCCCGGATGGGATACCGGGCCGTTGCCAAATAAAAAAGGGAGGCCTCGGCCTCCCTTTTTGTTGCTACCAGTAAAGCCTTACTGAACCTTGGCGCTGGCGCGCATCTTCTGCAGGTCCTTCTGGAATTCCTGATTGATCACAGCATCACGGAATTGCCCCTTGGCCTGCTCAAAGCTGGGTGGCGTGAACGGACGACGATCTTCAAGCTGCACGATGAACCAGACATTCTCGGCGTTGACAGGAGCGGTGTACTTGCCCTTGCCCAGTTTGACGACCGCATCACCCACCGGCTTCGGGAAGGCGGTAATTGGGTTCCAGCCGATGTCGCCGCCGTTTTCTTTGGCGCCTGGGCCGATCGAATACTGCTTGGCCAAGCTTTCGAAGCTATCACCCCCATCCAGCTTGGTGCTGACTTCTTTGGCGGTTGCCTGATTCTGCACCACGATGAGACGGGTTTTGAACTCTTCCTTGCCCATGTTGGCCATGGTCTGGTCGTAAATCTGCTTGAGTTGTGCATCTGAAGGCACATGTTTTTGGGCGTAGGTGATCTGGTAGGCGCGGATCAGGACACCCTGGTCGGCCAGACGGATGGCCGTTTGTACATCCGGTTGCTTTTCAAGACCGGCTTTCTTGGCGGCCTGGACGATCAGCTCACGGTCGATCAGTTCTTCACGAACGGCCTGGCGCAGTTGCGGACTATCCTGGGCGCCTTGCGACACCTTTTCTGCAACCAGTGCATCGGCCAGTGATTGCGGAATGGCGGTGCCATTGACCGTAGCGACGGCTGCCGGGGCAGCGAGAGCCGGAGCGGCTGAAAGAACAGCAGCAGCGACAAGCGATGTGATCAGGGTACTGGAGCGCAGAGCTTTAAAAGTCATGTTTTTTCCGTGAGGGACTGAAATCAAAGCGCGCCCGATTCAATATCCGGGCGCATGGTGTGCAGCATAAAGGCTGAGGGGACTCTTGGCTAGTCTTTTTGCCTACTTTAGGCCGGAAGCACTTTCTTGAAAGGACGCACCGTCACCTGTCCGTAAACGCCGGCGGCCACGTACGGGTCTGCAGCGGCCCAGGTTTTGGCCTCGGCCAGGTTGGGAAACTCGGCAACGATGGCGCTACCGGTGAATCCGGCCGGGCCCGGGTCGGGTGAATCTACCGCCGGGAAGGGGCCGGCCAGCACCAGGCGGCCTTCAGCCTGCAGGGCCTGTAGGCGTGCTACATGCTCAGGGCGAACGGATAGGCGCTTTTCCAGCGAATTGGGCGTATCTTCACCCACAATCAGATACAGCATCTTAATTTCCCTCCTTGGGGAGATGTTTGGACATATAGAAGCCCTGTCCCAGGATGAATAGCAGCATGAGTCCCATGCCGCCAAATAGCTTGAAACTGACCCAGGTATCCGTATCGAACTGATACGCCACAAACAGGTTTAGGGCGCCCATCACGGAAAAAAAGAGTATCCATGCAACGTTCAGACGTTGCCAGAGGCTGCCGGGGAGTTCGATCTGTTTGCCCATCATCGCCTGTACGAGATTCTTCTTCATGAACTGATTGGAGACGAAGAAGACGGTGGCAAATAGCCAGTAAAGAATGGTCGGTTTCCATTTGATGAAGGTTTCATCATGCAACCAGATGGTGGCCCCCCCAAACACGACAATCAGCCCTAAGCTAACCCATTGCATCGGGTCGACCTTGCGTGTCTTTAGCCAGGTCCAGCCGATCAGCGCTGCGGTAGCGACAATGGCCACGGCAGTCGCGACATAAATATCGGCCAGCTTGAAGGCTGCAAAGAACAGAACAATGGGGAGGAGGTCAAACAGAATCTTCATGAGCGCACATCTTACGGGAGGGTGAGAGCGGATGCCAGTTCGGTTGGCGTCGCCGCCGGATCGAAGGGCAGGATGCCCAGACAGGGTGCGTTGATGCGTTGGCGTAGGGTATCGATATTCTCGGCGGCTGCCTGATAATCAGGATCTATCCGGTTGCCGACCCAGCCCGCCAGTCGACAGCCTTCCTGCTGGAGGGCTGCCATGGTGAGTAGGGCGTGGTTCAGACAGCCCAGGCGCAGGCCCACAACCAGAATCACCGGGATGTCGAGTTCACGGATGAGGTCTGGTTGGCCAAGGGTGTCTGATAGGGGGGCGTACAGGCCGCCCACGCCCTCGACCAGCAAGAGATCGGTCTGTGCACATGC
This sequence comes from uncultured Dechloromonas sp., assembly GCA_964604465.1. Lineage (GTDB taxonomy): Bacteria > Pseudomonadota > Gammaproteobacteria > Burkholderiales > Rhodocyclaceae > Fluviibacter. The sequence continues at coordinate 13,128 of CAZRYZ010000018.1, forward strand.
TGCATGAAAACATTCAATGATGGGGGCGGTCGTGATTTCCATACCCGCCCGCCGTGCGGCGATATGCGGAGAGAGCGGATCCTTCAGCAACCAGGGATTTACGGTTTCTCTGGGCAGCGATACATTGGCTGAACGCATCAAACGGAGAACGTCCTCGTTATGCCCCGATCCATCAACGCCTGCTGCGACCGGTTTGAGGGCGGCAGCGCGTAAGCCTTGATGGGCAGCCTGGGCGAGCAGGGCACAGGTCACCTGGGTTTTACCGATTTCGGTATCCGTGCCGGTGATGAAATACGCCTGAGTCATAGAGCGTGATTAGGTACGTTGTGCATGAATGGTCAGCACATTGTAGGTGAGAGGCAGACCCAGCGCCGTCCGTTGTTGTTCATAGGCATTGATCAGCGACTGACGGGTGTTCCGGTCAATGGCTTCTCTTGCCACGGCGGGTACACGATTGGCCCCAACACCCCGGATCGACCGACGTAAGCCTACAAAGTCATCATGCCAGGTCGTGAGCGCATCACGCTGGCTATGGACCAGTTGTAGTGCCGTTCGACCAAACTGAGCAAGCACATCGGCTGGATCCGGCAGGGTGAGCAGGTGGTGTGTCGATTGCAGGCTGACCATGTTGAGTGCGTTTGCCAGCTCGGTGAACGTGCCGCTAACCAGTGTGGTGACCCAGAGTTGGCCGCCGGGGCGAAGAACACGGGCGGCTTCGGAGACGGCACGTGATATGTCACACCACTGCCAGGCCAGGCTGGAGAAGTATATGTCGACACCGCCATTGGCAATGGGCAGGTGCTCTAGATCGGCATTTATCAGGTAGGCTCCGTGAACGGGGCGTTGCTGCCGCAACATGCCTTCGGCAAAATCTAGGCCGATCATGCGGGCGCGTGGAAATTCAAGCCGGAGCTGCTGGAGCAGATCTCCGGTACCGCAACCGGCATCAAGAATCGTCGTGGCATCGCTTGGGTTGAGCTCGCGGGTGGCTTGACGTAATAGCTGATTGCGCACGCCTTGTTGCAGGGCGGCGCTGGCGGTATAGGTGGTTGCCGCCCGGTTAAAGCTCTGGCGAACGATGTTGGCTTTAGGCATGAGCACTCCGTGCCTTCATGGCCGCAACGATCTCGACAGCATGTGTCAGTGGGAGCGCGTGGCTGGCGCCGGCAATCTGAAGCAGATGTCCGTTGAGCTGCATCCGTAATGAGGTGGCCGCGGCAAGCGGAACAACCGCATCGGCATCACCATGAATGAGGGTAATGGGGAGTGTGGCCGGCAGGGCAAGCTGGCGCAGATCAAGTTGACGCAGAAGCTTCAGACCGTTCGCTAGATGGGCGTACGTGGTTTCGTTGGCCTGAAGGAGCGCCTCAGCCAGATTGCGGTTACGGCTGGCGTGCGTATCGCCATGACGTAGCAGGCTACTGAAGCGTTTGAGCAGGGCGGTCGGTGAGTCGGCCAGGCGCTGATCAAAGTCATCCAGTAGAGCGGCAGGTTGGCCGGCAACCCAATCTTCACGGTTCATGAAGCAGGGGGTGCTGGCAATCAGGGTGAGAGCGGTTACGCGTTCGGGACAGTGGTTGGCGAATGCCAGGGCGAGCTCACCGCCGAGGGACCAGCCGACCAGGTGAGCATCCGGGGGGAGCCCTACCGATAGCGTCTGCAGGATGGTGGGCAGGTCATCGGACTCTAGCGGCAAGCGGCGCGTGTGAATAAGCTCGGGAGCAATCCCTTGTGCAGTGAGTGCCGCGATAAGGGGTGCCCAGACCTCAGGGGTGAAGCCCCAACCCGGTAGCAGCACAATCGGGGTGCGTATTGTGCGTATTGTCATAGTGCGCTGGCGAGCGCCGCCAGCAGGCCGTCGATCTGTCCGGGTGTGTGAGCGGCCGAGAGTGAGATGCGCAATCGGGCTGTGCCGGTCGCGACAGTCGGGGGGCGAATGGCCGGTACCCAGTAGCCCTGGTCGAGGAGATGGCTGGCCAAATTCAGGGTCCGTTCATTGTCGCCAATGACGAGTGCCTGGATCCCGGTACGCGAGGGGAGCAAGGGATAGGGGCAGGCCAGGGTGGCAATCCCCTGGCGCAGGCGGGCAATGTTCTCCTGCAGGCGAGCCCGCAGTGCATCACCATCTAGAATTCGCGTAAGCGATGCAAGCAGGGCGCCTGCCACCATGGGGCTGGGACCGGTGCTGTAGATGTAGCTCCGGGCTCGCTGGATTAACCATTCGATCACAGCCTGCTGACCCGCGACAAAGGCGCCGGAAACGCCGGCAGCTTTGCCGAGGGTGCCAATCATAACGAGATTCGGATGGGGGGGGAGCCCTGCATCGGCGATACTGCCTCGCCCCTGTGGGCCCAGTACGCCCAGGCCATGGGCGTCGTCGACTACCAGCCAGGCATCGTACTGTTCAGCAAGTTGCAGAAGGGTCTGCAGCGGCGCTTCGTCGCCATCCATGCTGAAGACACTGTCGGTCACGATCAGTCTGGCGCCGCTTGAATTCACCGGGGTTTCGGACAGACGGCGCGCCAGATCGTCCATATCGGTATGGGCATAGCGGACAAGCTGTGCGCGCGAAAGAAGGGCGCCATCAATGAGCGATGCATGATTTGTGCGATCTGAAAAAATCACATCATGTCGATCGGTGAGGGCGGTTAGGACGCCCAGGTTGGCCTGGAATCCGGACGGGAAAAAGAGTGCTGCCTCTTGTTGAGCAAAGTCCGCCAGTTGCTGTTCCAGCTGCTCGAAAATGGCCAAGCGTCCGCTCACCAGGGGAGAGGCCCCGGCGCCCACCCCCCATTGCGCGATGGCAGCCATGGCGCCCTGCTTTAGCGCAGCGTCATTAGCGAGCCCCAGATAGTCATTGCTGGCAAAGGCCACCAGGTTCCGACCATCGACGAGCATTTCCGGACCGCAGGCATGGTGCGGTGTCCGGCGCGTGCGCCGAAGATGAGTATCCTCCAGTTCCCTCAGGGAGCGATGCAGATCCCCGGGTTTCATGCGGCCTCCTCAAGGGTGGCATTTAGCGCATCCAGTGCCTGTTTGGCCATCCAGGCAGACTCCGTATCGGTGAGTATGTAGGGCGGCATGAAGTAGAGGGTATTGGCGATTGGTCGCAACAACAAACCACGCTTCAGAGCTTGTGCAAAGTAGCGACGGCTGAAATCAGTGCGATCGGTTTCTACATCCATGGCCCAGATCATGCCGCACTGTCGGAAGTGACGGACATGCGGATGCTGCGCAAGCGGCTGCAGGGCATCGCTGATGTATGCCGCACGTTGCCGATTCGTGGTGAGGACGTCGTCGGTCTTGAAGATGTCCAGGGTGGCGAGTGCAGCGCTGCAGGCCAGGGGATTGCCCGTGTAGGAATGAGAGTGCAGAAAGCCGCGGCGCGTTTCGTCGTGCCAGAAGGCGTTGAAAATGGCGTCTTTACTCAAGACGACCGAGAGGGGCAGATAGCCGCCGGTAATGCCTTTGGAGAGGCAGAGCAGGTCGGGGCGAATACCTGCCTGTTCGTGAGCGAAGAAGGTGCCGGTACGACCAAAGCCAACGGCAATTTCGTCACAGATCAGATGCACCTGATAGATATCGCACAAGGCCCGCACACGTTGGAGGTAATGCGGGTCGTGCATGGCCATGCCGGTGGCACATTGCACCAGGGGCTCCAGAATAATGGCCGCGATTTTGCCCTGCCGCTGCTCGAATAAGGTGCCTAGGGCATTAGCGGCACGGTCGGCCACTGTGATGGCGGTTTCACCAGGTGCCGCTTGGCGCGCATCCGGCGAGGGTGCTAGATGCACGTGCTCACTGCGGATCAGGGGGGCATAGGCGTCCCGAAACAACGGAATGTCTGTGACTGATAACGCGCCCAGCGTCTCGCCATGGTAACTGCCGGCAACGCAAACCAATTCTGTCTTATCGGGGTGGCCGGTACTCTGCCAGGCATGCACCGACATTTTTAGGGCAATCTCGGTGGCGCTGGCGCCATCCGAGGCAAAGAAGGCATGACCTAGCGTGCCCTCGGTTCTGGCAGAGAGTCTTTCGGCCAGTTCGACCGCAGGCGCATGGGTAAAGCCGGCAAGCATCACGTGTTCAAGCTTGCCGAGTTGCTCGGTAATGGCAGCGTTAATGCGCGGGTTGCCGTGACCGAAGAGATTGACCCACCACGAACTGATGCCGTCGAGAAACCGGTGCCCGTCAAAGTCTTCAAGCCATACGCCTTCGGCGCGGGCGATGGGCAACAGGGGTAGCCCCGGATGCTGCTTCATCTGGGTGCAGGGATGCCACACCGCATTGAGGCTGCGCTGCAGCCAGTCGCTGTTACTCGTCATTGGCTCGGGGTCAGTGCAGCGTGCTCGGTTGGGCTGCCACGGATTCTGGCATTTCCAGATGCGCTAGCTCGCCATCGGCATTAGCGTACATCGGGCCCCCACAGTCCTCGCAGAATTCCATGGGGAAACGGTGTTCATGGGTGACGATATCCGTTACCCCGCACTGGCGAAGCACTTGTTCGATCTCGGCGACCATATCAACCTGCTCGTCTTCGGGCCCCAGCAATGGCCAGACGACCCCGTGGTAGAGGGTCTCGTCATTACGAGGGCCAAGGCCAATCCGGAACTCTTCCAGGCGCTGGGCATGGAATGGCCCGATGACTGCGCGCTGTTTTTCAGGCGGGAGATTTATTGCCTCGTGTAGGAACTGGATGCACGCTTGCACCGAATGCGGGCGAGATGCACGATCTGCCGCAGCGCAGGCGGCATGGAAGGCATCGGGTAACAGGGCCGAGATCCGGCAGCCGGCCAGCAAGGGTTCCAGCACGGGCAGGCAGGTGTTGGCCCAGAGGCGTTCGATCTCTGTCCGGTCATTAGTGGGTGTATTGCCGCTGCCGCTGCGCGGTTCTTGCCAGCGGAAGAACGCTTCACCCCGAGGCACCGCCACGGCAGCGATCAGATACCGGGTGTCCGATAGAAAGCGGTTGGTTTCCTCGCGAGCCTGATCGTGCAGGGGCGGGGCTTTGCCGCTAGCCAGCGCTTCAGTCAGGGTTCGGGTCAAACGGCTGAGCTGGCTGAACTCGCGGGGAATCTGATCCGGACCGGCCAGCATGCCTAGCACGCTGAGACGGGCGTGACGGGTTAATACGGTGTTTTGTAGTACCTCGCCCAGACGCAGTCGATCCTTATTTGCCATCACTGGTGCTGGAATGGCATAGCGTGACCAGGTCAGAATCGGGCAGGCAATCAGAAGCACGTCATGCGGTTGACCATCCATGAGTACCGAGCCCGATTCGACCACCGATTCAATCGTATCCATCAGGGCATCGTGACCAACCGGCTCGCTTTCGCTGAGGCGGTTGAGTACGGTGTTCAGGGAATCATCGTCATTGTCGGCAAGAAGTCTTTCGACCAAGGCCTGCAACCGGGTATGCCAGTAGGAACGCTCCAGACGACCGCCGGCCTGTGCCAGTCCGGTCGCTAGCCAATTGAGTTGAGCCATTTCACGCGACAGGCGCGGACGGGATCCGTAAGGAGGACGCTTCATGTTTGTATTTTACCAAGCCGGTGGCCGACCGTCAGACAGTCGCGCTTGGGCGCCCCCATTGGTAACATAGACCCCGATTTGTGAATTCACTTCCCGAGGTAGGCCAACCATGCTGTTTCTCCTGTCACCCGCCAAATCGTTGGATTTTGACCCGGTTTCCAAGGATATTCCGCACACCGAGCCGCGTTTTACCGACCGGGCGGCACCCTTGATCGATATTCTGCGCCAGCAGTCGCCTGCGCAGATTGCCGAGCTGATGTCGCTGAGCGACAAACTGGCCGTACTTAATGTGACCCGCTATGCCGATTGGTCGGTCAAACATACCCAGCCGGAGGCCAAGCAGGCCATCCTGGCCTTTAACGGGGATGTTTACGAGGGACTCGATGCCCCTACGCTGAACAAGAAGCAGTTAAGTTACGTGCAGGATCATGTGCGAATTCTCTCGGGCCTGTATGGGGTGATTCGCCCGCTGGATCTGATGCGACCTTATCGACTGGAAATGGGTACCCGGTTGGCCAACCCTGCGGGTAAGGATCTATATGCCTGGTGGCGCGAATCCAATACCGCCTGTGTGCTGGAGGATCTCAAGGCAGCGGGTCAGCCCCTGGTGAATACCGCCTCGGATGAATACTTCAAATCGGTGGATCGCAAGGCGCTCCTAAAGGCGGGGGTTACGATCATCGATACGGTGTTTGAAGACTGGAAAGACGGTAAGTTCAAGATCATCAGCTTTTACGCCAAACGGGCTCGCGGTCTCATTGTTCGAGCTGCGGCCGAGGGTAACTGGAAAAAATCGGCAGATTTGCAGGGCTTTGATGCCGAGGGCTACACGTACACGCCGGCAGTCTCTACCGAGACCTCACTGGTCTTCCGGCGGCGTCAGGTCTGATGCCTCATGGCTGAGCGGGTCATCCAACAGTCTGGGGAGCGCCTGCTCCGGCAGCAGAATCGCGAAGGGGCAGGGTCGGTTTCGGGCTTTGGCCAGCTTGAGCACCAGATTGTCGCGGCTGATCAGCATGTCGGCTTGGCCGGCCAGGGCCAGCTCCAAAAACATCTGATCATCAGGGTCCCGGCATTTGGGCAGCTGGGGGGCGCCCTGCGGGATGGGTTGTGTCACCAGCGTCACCCGCGACCGGTACACCTCAAACAGGCGCTGTTGTCCGGCATTATCAAGTTTGAACTGCTTGTAACCGGTAACGCGCTTCAGTTCCGCCAGTGTCTGTTCGTTCACCAGGCAAATCACTCGCCCCGATTCAATAGCCGCCATCAGCGATGCCAGGGGCGGCGCATGAAAATGAAACAGATCCATCACTACATTGGTGTCAAGGACCAAGCGGGGGGTTGGCGCGGTCATGTCTGAATCGGGCACATCACACCTGTCGATCTGCGAACGTTGTGGCGCCTGTTGTGCCAGTTACCGGGTGGATTTTCATCCGTCCGAATTAGCCAAAGCATCGGGTGAGACCGGTGTGCCTATCGGGATGGCGATCCGACTGACGCCCAAACTGATGCGGATGAAAGGGACGGATGATGCCAGCCCCCGGTGCATTGCCCTGACCGGTGAAATCGGTTGCCAGGTGGGCTGCACGATATACGCGGATCGACCATCGCCCTGCCATGAGTTCAACCCCTGGGCGGCGTTGGGTATTGCTGATCAGGCCTGTGACCGGGCGCGCATCCGTCATGGTTTAAGGCCGCTTTCCGAAGGCCACTGTCCGAATTAGCGTTGAACAACAGCGATTAAACCAGCTTGAGTAGATCGGCGTAGGCCGCTTCAAACTGGGCTAGGCCGGCCACCTGCAGATCATGGCCGACCTGATCTAGATCAATGCCCAGAGCCGATAGGGCGGCCAATTGCTCGTGTGCGGTGGCAATGTCGTTGTCGAGGGTGCGTGCAACCTGCCCGTGGTCCCTGAAGGCGACCAGCGTGGCATCGGGCACGGTGTTGACTGTCTGTGGCCCGATCAGTTCATCCACATAGAGCGTATCCGGGTACGCCGGATTCTTGACTGATGTCGAGGCCCAGAGCAGCCACTGGGGTTTGGCACCCAGGGCAATCAGGTCGGCGATGCCCTCTGATCCCGTCTCGGCGATCAGGCTCTGCCACTGCTCGTAGGCGGTCTTGCACAGGGCGATGGCACTTTTTCCCTGCAGTTCGGCGGGTAACTTGGGGTCGAGGGTGTTGTCGGTCCGGCTGACAAAGAAGCTGGCCACCGAGGCGACGTTACCGATATGTTCTGGGGTGCCCGCCTGCTGGCACGCAGCAACCCAGCGCTTTAGCCCTGCCGCATGGGCGGCCTGCACGGCCTCTAATTGTTCATGCGAAAAAATCAGCGTGACATTGACATTAATCCCCTGGGCGATGACCTCAGTGATGGCCTTGCAGCCCGCGGGGGTGGCCGGAATCTTGATCATGGCATTGGGGCGGTCGATGGTTTTCCAGAGTCGGACTGCGGCGTCCACCGTCCCACGGGCATCATGTGCCAGACGGGGCGAGACCTCAAAGCTGACATAACCCCGCGCCCCCCCGCTCGCATCCCATTGGGGGCGGAAGAGATCGCAGGCCGCCTGGATGTCCGGCAGCGCGATGGCTTCGAAACGAGCCTCGGGATTCGTTTCGCTGGCGCGGGCCGCGGCAATGGCTGGGGCGTAGGCCGTATCTTTGCTGAAGGCCTGCTGGAAGATGGCCGGATTCGAGGTTAGCCCGGCAACGGCATGGTCATTGATCCAGCCGGCCAGAGTGCCACTCTCGATGAGGGCACGCGATAGGGTGTCGAGCCAGATCTGCTGGCCGAGTTGGGCGGTAGCCGCAATGCGGCTGGGGGGTGTTTGGGGTGCGTTCATGACGTCATTTATACCTAAAAGCGAAGGCGGGTCAGCTTGGTGTAAGGCTACAGGCGTAATTATGGCGGTTGATTTGCTGCATCGACAACCGATGACGCCTGCCAGACCCGCTCTGGCGAGGTGGCTTTTTTAACATAAAACAGGTTTCGCCTTCGCGAAACGGATACCAAGCATGCCAGAGGAGGCGCTTTACTATGGGTAAGTATCAGGATTTCCACAAGCGTTCGATCGAGAACCGCGACGAGTTCTGGGGCGAACAGGCCAAGCTGGTTGAATGGAAGGAACCATTCACTGAGGTCTGTGATTACTCGCGCCCGCCCTTCGTCAAGTGGTTCGTGAACGGCAAAACCAACCTTTGCTACAACGCGGTTGATCGCCATGCCGCGGCTCGCCCTAATGACAAGGCGTTGATCTATATCTCGACTGAAACCAATGAAGAGAAGGTCTATACCTGGGCCGAGATGCTGCGTGAAGTCGAGCGCATGGCTGCGGTACTCAAGAGCCAGGGCGTTGAGGAAGGTGATCGCGTTCTGATCTACATGCCGATGATTCCGGAAGCGATCTTTGCCATGCTGGCGACCGTTCGCATCGGTGCGATTCACTCCGTGGTCTTTGGTGGTTTTGCCGCCGGTTCGCTGGCCACCCGTATTGATGATGCCAAGCCGAAGGTCATGGTGACGGCAGATGCTGGTATGCGTAACGGCAAGCCGGTGCCGTACAAGCACCTCGTTGACGAGGCCCTGAGCCTGGCTGAGTTCCCGCCGGCCAAGGTCATTATCGTGGATCGCGGCTTGGATAAGGGCTTTCCGCGTGTGGCCGGTCGTGATGTGGACTACGCTGAACTGCGCGCCCAGCACATGGATGATCAGGTGCCGTGCACCTGGGTCGAGTCGTCGCACCCGTCGTATATCCTCTACACCTCGGGGACCACTGGCAAACCGAAGGGCGTGCAACGTGATACCGGCGGTTATCTGGTGGCACTGGCCGCCTCGATGAAGCACATCTATCTGGGCGACCCAGGGGAGACATTCTTCTCGACCTCGGATATCGGCTGGGTCGTCGGTCACTCGTACATCGTGTACGGCCCGCTGATCGCTGGTATGGCGACTGTGGTGTACGAAGGTACGCCGCTGCGTCCGGATCCGGCCATCTGGTGGCAGATCGTTGAAAAGTACAAGGTCAACGTCATGTTCTCGGCGCCTACCGCTGCCCGCGTGCTGAAGAAGCAAGATCCGGCCTACATGAAGAAACATGATCTCTCCAGCCTGAAACACATCTTCATGGCCGGCGAGCCGCTGGACGAGCCGACCCACGAATGGTTCATGGGCGAGCTGAACAAGCCCGTCATCGATAACTACTGGCAGACCGAAACCGGCTGGCCGATGATTGCCGCCGTGCCGGGTGTCGAAAAGACACCGATCAAATACGGTTCGCCATCGTTCCCGGTCTATGGTTACGACCTGCGTATCTTCCGTGAAGACGGCACCGAGTGCGGTCCGAACGAGAAGGGTATCGCTGCGGTGGTACCGCCGATGCCGCCGGGTTGCCTCTCCACCGTTTGGGGTCAGGACGAGCGTTTCGTTAGCACCTATTTCAGCCTGTTCAAGGATCCGCTGGTCTATTCATCGTACGACTGGGCCATCAAAGACGAGAACGGTTACTTCACGATTCTGGGCCGCACCGATGATGTGATCAACGTTGCCGGCCACCGCCTTGGCACCCGTGAGATCGAAGAAGCCGTCCAGAACCACAAGGGTATTGCCGAAGTGGCCGTGGTGGGCGTCGAAGACAAGCTCAAGGGTCAAGTGCCAATCGCCTTTGCCGTGGTCAAGAGCGCGGATAGCGTCGACACCCCGGAAAAGGTCAAAGCCCTGGAGAAGGAAGTCATGGGCACCGTCGATGGCATCCTGGGTGCCATTGCACGTCCGGGCCGTGTGTACTTTGTCACCGCACTGCCGAAGACACGCTCGGGCAAGATGCTGCGTCGTTCGCTGCAGGCGCTGGCCGAAGGCCGTGATCCGGGCGACCTGACCACCATCGATGATCCGTCGACCATTGAAAACATCAAGAAGCTCGTAGCAGCAGGTTAATTGACCGATGTTTTAAATGAAACGGCCAGTCACGTGACTGGCCGTTTTTTCTTGTAGGATGTCAAATCTATTTCCCAAAGAGGTTATGTGACATGACAACCAAAAAAAGAAAGTTGGCGGTGTGGTTGATTGCCGGTGCAATTGGTGGCATGAATATTGCGCCATCAGTAGCCTGTTCCCGTGTGATGTATAGCGGGCCCTCGAATGTGGTCGTTACCGGTCGGTCAATGGACTGGATGGAAGACATGAGTGCGAACCTTTGGGCATTACCAAAGGGCATTACCAATACGGGCGCTGCGGGACCCAAATCTATTACGTGGACATCAAAGTATGGCAGCGTTGTTACCACGGCTTATGATATTGCAGCGGCTGATGGGATGAACGAAAAAGGCCTGGTTGCCAATCTGTTGTATCTTTCCAAAGCACAATATGGCCAAGTCGGCGATAAGCCGACCCTCTCCTCACTGATGTGGGCGCAGTATGCGTTGGATAATTTTGCAACCGTTAATGAAGCCGTTCAGGCTTTGAAGGCAGAGCCGTTCAGGATCGTTGCACCCGTTTTGCCGAATGGTTCTGCTTCAACCCTGCATTTGTCGTTGTCCGATGCAACGGGTGACTCGGCAATCTTTGAATATCTGGATGGCAAGCTCGTCATTCATCATGGCAAGCAATACCAGGTGATGACGAATGACCCGAACTACGATATGCAGTTGGCGATCAATAGCTACTGGAAAGATGTGGGCGGCGTTAATTTCTTGCCCGGAACGATTTCTCCTTCTGATCGTTTTGCCAGGGGGGCATACATGCTGAGCGCCATGCCTAACACCGTGCTCAAGCGATTCTCAAGCGCATTACCGACCAAAAACCTGGAAACCCAGTCCTCGCTGTCCATGCTCGGCATCATGCGGTCCATCAGCGTCCCTCTGGG
>CAZRYZ010000019.1:0-23429 GCA_964604465.1 uncultured Dechloromonas sp.
AGGCGGTCTGATGTGCCTGACTCACGGCTTTCGCGATGTCAGCAACCCCGTCGGCCCGCTTGCGCCAGCCTTCACCAAAATGAACGTAGGTTGGCAGTATCCGGTAGAAATTGTGACGCGCTTCGGTATAGGCTTCGATGAGGGCGTGCAGCCCATGAGTCGCCACGTAATCGTTCACGGCCGCGAGTGTTTTAGGGCCGATGCCGCCATCGGCTGGAACGCCGACAATTCGTTGCAAAATTTTCGCAGCCTGACCAGGACCGGTGTTCTCCGCCGTGTCAAAGACCGCCAGATCTAGGCCGTCGGGTAGCTCACTGCAACGGCAGGCATCCCAATAACGCTTTCGGTAAATGTCGGCCAGGTGTTCGTCTGGTATGCCGCGCAATTCGTCATGGGTGACATCGCTGACATCTCGGCCCAGATAGCTCGCATAGGTTCGATGTGTCACGCCTTTCATCGTGGCACCACCCGGATCGTTCGGGTGGTTGGCCCAGCCGCCCTCAAACCGAAGGGTGTGTGCCAGCGCCTCGGGGAAATTTCGTTCCACGATATGAGCCGATGATTGACGCCTTAGGCCGGCAGATCCTCGTCAATAGCAAAGACGTGCTTAATGCGTAGCATCTCGCCGCCGTTCTCGGCGATATTCAAGAGACGATCAATATTCGGATGCTTGCCCGGGTTCGCCCGCGAATCTGCCGTATGCTCGGCGAAGATATCCAGCCCCTGTTTGGCCGCATCGGCGTTGATGGCGCCCCATAGTTGACCCAGGTGGTTATAGACCGCTAGTGAACCCTGGCTGCCGGCCTTGTTCTCGATGATGGCGGCGAGGTTTCCTTCGCCATCACGCAGTTCGATAGCGGCCAGGTGCGAGATACCCGGCAGTTTTTTGAGATTGTCTGCGAATGCCATGTTGCTTGTTCCTTAGAGTACTCAAATACGCTTGGCCAGTTCGGCGGCCTTGCCCGTGTAATCCCACGGGGAGAGTTCCAGCAGCGCCTTTTTGGCATCGGCCGGGATATCGAGCGTGTTCACAAAGGCCTGCATGCCTTCGCGCGAGACGCGGGTACCACGGGTCAGCTCCTTAAGCTTTTCGTAGGGGTTGGGGATACCAAAGCGGCGCATGACGGTCTGAATCGGTTCAGCCAGCAGCTCCCAGTTGGCATCGAGATCGGCTTTCATCAGGTCGGCATTAATTTCCAGCTTGCCCAGCCCCTTGAGCAGGGAGTCGTAACCGAGCAGCGTATAACCCAGACCAACACCCATGTTGCGTAGTACGGTGGAGTCGGTGAGGTCACGCTGCCAACGCGAGATGGGCAGCTTCTCCGCCAGGTGCTTGAGAACAGCATTGGCTAGCCCCAGGTTGCCTTCGGAGTTTTCGAAATCGATCGGATTCACCTTGTGCGGCATGGTCGACGAACCGACCTCGCCCGCCTTGACCTTCTGTTTGAAGAAGCCCAGCGAGATATAACCCCAGACATCACGATCCAGATCGATCAGGATACCGTTGGCACGGGCAAAGGTGTCGAATAGCTCAGCCAGACCATCATGCGGTTCGATCTGGATGGTGTATGGGTTAAACACTAGGCCTAGCGACTCAACAAACTTTTTAGCAAACCCTTCCCAGTCATAACCCGGGTATGCAGCCAGGTGGGCGTTGTAGTTACCAACGGCCCCGTTAATTTTGCCCAGCAGTTCGACCTGAGCAATGCGGGTACGAGCCCGCTGCACGCGATAGGCCACGTTGGCCATCTCCTTACCCATGGTCGACGGGGTGGCCGGCTGGCCGTGGGTACGACACATCATGGGCACCTCAGCGTAGGCGTGCGCCATTTCGGTCAGCTTAGCAATGACTTGATCCAGAACGGGCAGCATGACTTTTTCACGAGCGCCCTTGCACATTAGGGCGTGGGACAGGTTGTTGATGTCTTCCGACGTGCAGGCAAAGTGAATAAACTCGCTCACCTTGGTGACTTCGGCATTGGCCTTTGTCTGATCCTTGATCCAGTACTCCAGCGCTTTTACGTCGTGGTTAGTGGTTGCTTCGATGCCCTTCACCGCCGCGGCATCTGCCTCGGAGAAATTGGTCACCAGAGCATCCAGCTCGGCGATGGTGGTCGATGAGAAAGCCGGGATTTCGGTGAAGTGCGGGTCAGCAGCCAGAGCCTTGAGCCATTCGATCTCGACGCGAAGACGGGCGTGAATCAGGCCGTATTCAGAAAAATGTGGGCGCAGGAGGTCTACCTTGGCAGCATAACGGCCATCCAGTGGCGAAAGCGCAGTCAAAGCACCGAGGTTTTGCGACATGAGAAGCTCCTGAATCCAGTAACGATCAAAACTATAATTTTACCATCCGGCGCTGTCGGATCTGGGAAAGATAGCCCATTCCGTGTAGGGTTGAGCATTCAAGACCCGCCTTTAACGCACCGCCTTTCGGATACCTTATGAAGCTACTTGGCACCCCTACCAGCCCTTACGTACGCAAAGTTCAATTGATGCTCCTCGAGAAAGGCATCCCGCACGATTATCTGGTCGATGCCCCTCGTGATCCGGGCAGTCTGGCGGCACGGGCCAACCCACTGGCGCGGATTCCGGCACTGGTTCTGGATGACGAGACCTGCGTCTTTGATTCGCCAGTGATCGCCGAGTATGTGGATAGCCTGAATGATGACCCAATTCTGATTCCTCGTACGGATGGTCTGGCACGCATGCAGGTGAAACGCTGGGAGGCACTAGCAGATGGGATCATGGATTCGGCATTTACCGTCCGGAGCGAACGGCTCCGCCCTGTGGACAAACAGGATGCTGACACCATTACACGGCATGATCAGGCCATTAGTCGGGCGTTGGATTATGCCGGGACGCAATTAGGGGATGCTGAGTGGACCCATGGCGAGGCACTATCGCTCGGCGACCTGGCGTTGTTTGCTGCACTGGTCTATCTGGATCTGCGTCAGGCCGAGCGTGACTGGCGATCGCACCACCCGAATCTAAAAGCCCTCTTTGACCGGATTGCTGCCCGCCCTAGCGCCCAGACCTCGCTCGCAGGACAATAAGGCTAGCTGGGCAGGGATTGAAGATCCAACGGTGCAGCAGTCTGACTCACCATGCGTGCTGACTCGATAATGCCGCCGCCCAGACAGACCCGGCTTTCATATAGCACCAGGGACTGACCCGGGGTGACAGCCCATTGCGGCGCGGCAAAGCGGATCACGGCACGCTCTGTATCGATCTGCTCGATTTCACACGGTGCGTCGGGCATACGATAGCGGGTCTTGGCGGTATAGACCCAATGCGTATGCGGTATCTCGCCACTGACCCAGTTGGTGTTGGTAATCGTCACTTCGTTCACATACAGTGCAGGATGATCGTGGCCTGACACGACATAAAGCACGTTGCTCGCCATGTCTTTGCGCGCCACATACCAGGCATCATGCTCCCCGCTTTGGGTGTCATGACCCTTCACCCCGCCGATATGCAGCCCCTTGCGCTGACCAATGGTGTGAAAGGCGAGACCCTGATGCGAACCCAGCAATTTTCCGGAATCGAGATCCCGGATCTCACCCGGGTTCTGGGGCACATAACGCTGAAGAAAGTCATTGAATGGCCGCTCGCCAATAAAACAGATGCCGGTGGAGTCTTTCTTGCCGGCAACCGGCAAGCCGGCCGCTTCGGCCTTGGCCCGCACCTCGGGTTTCAGCCAGTTAGCCAAGGGGAAAATCGCCGGTTTGAGTTGTGACTGGTTCAACCGGTACAGGAAGTAACTCTGATCCTTGTTCCCGTCTTCGGCCTTGAGCAACTGACGCTTGCCGTCAAATTCCTGCAAGCCTGCATAATGACCGGTCGCGATGAGATCGGCACCCAGACTGACGGCATGGTCCAGAAAGGCTGCAAACTTGATTTCCGAATTGCACAGCACATCGGGGTTCGGCGTCCGACCCGCGTTGTATTCATGCAGAAACGTCGAAAAAACCCGATCACGGTATTCCTTGGCGAAGTTCACCACTTCCACATCAATACCCAGAATATCCGCGACGCTCATGACGTCAATCAGATCCTGACGCGAACTGCAGTATTCCTCGGTGTCGTCATCCTCCCAGTTCTTCATGAACAGGCCGATCACGCGATAGCCCTGCTCTTTAAGCAGCAATGCAGCCACCGATGAATCGACGCCACCTGAGAGACCAACAACGACAGTAGGAGAAGAGGACATGCGATTTCCTGAATGCATACGCAACAGCTCTTCCGGGGGTCAGCGCGCTGAGCCTTGGGTATGGTGTTGCGTTTCAAACGTGTAAAAACGGGATCCCGCCCATTCTCTCACGCTCTGCGGCAAGGGTAACGATGCCTGATCGATGTCCCACGGGTCAATCACGAATATCCGGTCGGCCTCGGGCAACGCTGACGCACGCTCTACGAGTGTTGCGCTGTAGTGGGAATCGACAAACAGCGTCCGGTGGGCATAAGGGCCGACATCGTGCCAACGCATCAGTCGATGACGCTCTAGGTAAGCCAGAATGTTGCGGGTCGTGGTCGAGTGGTCGATACAGTCCATCCGACCATCGACCGTTTCATCTTCGACATTGCCCGGCTCATCGGCATCGATGGGGAGCTGTTCGGCCACTTTGCGATAGAACTGCCGGACGATGCCGGCCACCGCTAGGCGCTCCTCGCCAGGGGTGCCCACAGCATCCAAAGGTAGAAACGTCTGGCGCAACCAGCGATCGTCAAAAACCACACCCTCTTGATTCTTGCAGCCCCAGTTATAACAAACCACGATCACGGCATCTGCCTGCACACAGGGCGCGATCAGCCCCAGAAATACAGCGGTCAGGCCATGCAGAAGCCAGCGGGCACGCACCATGTCAGTCCTGGTTGTCCTAGTTGTCTTATTCGCCCTAATCGCAATAACGAATACTATCCAGAGGACAGCGTCGACCGGCCAGCCAGTCTTCAACGCATTGAAGCACCAGCGGGCTGCGGTGGCGGTCCTGCGTGGCGCGGAGCTCTTCCAGGGTCAGCCAGTGAGCAGCCACGATGCCGGTATCCAGCATCCGGTCCGGTTCGATCCGGTCCAGCTGGCAATCAAAGGCAAAACGTAAATAGGTCACGTCACCGGCAGGAACGGTCCACTGATAGATGCCGACCAGGGCTCGAGGCGTGATATGACAGGCCGTCTCCTCCAGAGCCTCACGGGCACAGGCGGCCACCAGCGATTCGCCTTCGTCCAGGTGTCCTGCAGGCTGATTAAACCGGAGGCCGGCCGAGGTTTCTTCTTCAACCACCAGAAAGCGACCCTCCCTTTCGACTAGGGCCGCCACGGTGACACTGGGTTTCCAGCGATGGATCGGACTATTCATGGGGCGAATTCTACCGCAGCGCAACGCACCTCCGAGCCTGTTTTTTAGTGCGAATTTAGTGTGAAATCGGCTAGAATCTCAGACTATCCATGGCAGCAATGGTCGGGGCGGTACTGGCCCTGAACAACGTGCCAAATCACCGCGACGTTTTACGAAGGATTCACATCATGTCGATGTCTGACCGCGACGGTTTTATCTGGCTGGATGGCAAGCTGGTTCCCTGGCGCGATGCCAATACGCATGTACTCACCCATTCGCTGCACTACGGCATGAGCGTTTTTGAAGGGGTTCGTGCCTACGATACCGGTCGCGGCACCTCGATTTTCCGGCTGCAGGATCACACCCGCCGCCTGTTTAACTCGGCGCACATCTTCCAGATGGAAGTCCCCTATAGCGAAGAGGTGATTAACGAGGCCCACAAGGAAGTCGTAAGGGCCAACAATCTCGACAGCGCCTACATCCGTCCGCTGGTCTATTACGGGTCGGAAAAGATGGGCGTCTCGCCGAAGGGTGCCAAGGTTCATGTAGCCATCGGCGCCTGGGCCTGGGGGGCTTACCTGGGTGAGGATGGCCTGAAGAAGGGCATTCGCGTCAAAACCTCGTCGTATACCCGCCACCATGTGAACGTGTCGATGGTGCGCGCCAAGGCCAGTGGCCACTACGTCAACTCCATTCTGGCCAACAATGAAGCCATTGCCGATGGCTACGATGAAGCACTCCTGCTCGATACCGAAGGCTATGTATCGGAAGGTGCCGGCGAAAACCTGTTCATCGTCAAGAGCGGTAAGGTTTACACGCCAGAACTGTCGTCATGCCTCGAAGGCATAACGCGTGACAGCGTCGTCACGCTAGCGCGCGAGCTCGGCATCTCGGTCGAAGAGAAGCGCATTACTCGTGATGAAGTCTATTGCGCCGATGAAGCTTTCTTTACCGGCACGGCCGCAGAAGTCACCCCGATTCGTGAACTCGATAATCGCAAGATCGGTATCGGCAGCCGGGGTCCGGTCACTGAACGCATCCAGTCGGCTTACTTCGATGCGGTGAATGGCCGCAATCCAAAGCATGAAAACTGGCTCAGCTTTATCTGATCCACTTTATTTCAAGAGATTCGGACCATGAACGCACCGCTCGAAAAAACCCTGTCGGAAACTTCGCTGACCGTGACCGCTGCAGATTTACCGTTGCACTGCCCGCCTCAGGGAACCCAACTGTGGTCCGGTCACCCGCGCGTCTTTCTGGATGTATTGAAGACTGGCGAAGTGAAGTGCCCGTACTGTGGGACGCAATACACCTTCGCCGGTGACAAGCCTCACGGCCATTAATTAGGGCCTGCGCGGTGCTCCGCCCGTTCGCACCGTATCAGAACTTGCCCATATGAACGCAGTCTCCCTGCTCGTTGCCCCCGCCTGGGTCGGCGATGCCGTGATGAGCGAGCCGCTTCTACGACAAATCGCCGCACAGGATCAGCACCCGGTTGATGTACTAGCGCCACCCTGGGTTGCCCCCGTCTTTGAACGCATGCCCGGTGTCGGCCAGGTAATCGCCGCCCCTTTTGCCCATGGCCAACTGGATTTGTCCGGACGCTGGGCCATCGGTCAGCAGCTCAAGAAGGCGCGCTATCGCAACGCCTATGTGTTGCCCAATTCGCTCAAGTCTGCGCTGCCGGTGGCCTTTGCCGGCATCCCCAACCGGATTGGTTTTACCGGCGAATGTCGCTACGGACTGCTGAATCGACGCTTTGCTCTCGACAAGCAGGCACTCCCGCGCATGGTCGACCGCTTTCTGGCTTTGGCCCCTGACAACAAGCAAACACTCGCCGCTCGGGCCAATTCCATGCCGGTGTTACAGGTCGCACAACAAGCCTTTAGTAACGCATGCCAGCGGCTTGGCCTAACGCCACCATCTTCGGGCAATGGCCTCGTCATTCTCTGTCCCGGTGCCGAATACGGCCCCGCCAAACGCTGGCCAGCCGGGCATTTTGCGACCCTTGCTCGCATATTAGCGGATCAGGGGCTGATGATCTGGACCATTGGCTCGGGCAAAGATGCCAAAGTCGGTGAAGCCATCAGCCAACAGAGCCAGGGGGCTGCCCTCAATCTTTGTGGCCAGACTCAACTGGCCGATGCCATTGACCTGCTCAGCGGCGCCGATGTCGTCGTCACCAATGATTCGGGGCTCATGCACGTCGCTGCGGCACTGAATCGCCCCCTCGTGGCACTGTATGGCTCGTCATCGCCTGAATTTACGCCACCGCTGGCCACCCGGGTCTCGATCTTGCAGCATCCGGTACCTTGCAGCCCCTGTTTTGCACGCACCTGCCGCCTTGGGCATCTGGATTGCCTGAATCTGTTGCAGCCTGACACCGTGGCGACTGCCATCAGTCACCTTCTCCCCCGAACCGGAACCCTATGAGCCTGCCACCGCCAGCTGCCGCCGTGCCCAACTTTGCGACGCCGGATGATACCGAGCGCGCTTTTTATGAAAGCGTCACGCAGGCCAATCTGGATGCATTGATGGCGATCTGGGCCGACGAGGATGACATTGTTTGCGTAGATCCCGACGGCCGCCGTGCTGCGGGACATGCCGCCATTCGCCAGGGCTGGCAATCCATCTTTTCCGGATGCCATCACCTGGAGATTGAAGTCACCAACATCATCCGCTGGCAAAGCGGACTCCTGGCGATTCACCTGGTCCAGGAAAGCGTCACGATGTTCAGCATTCCGGAGGCTCTGACCGAGGCAGAGCACCCTAACGCCCTGGTCAAAAGGAACGGCATCACCACCGCGATGAATGTCTATGTTCGTGGCGGCAATGGCTGGCGTCTGGTTTGCCATCAGGCGACGGCCCAGATGGCAGCTGTGGAAGCACAGATCGCGGCGGCAGCCCATACGTTGCATTGAGTCATCTGCCTTGAACCCAAACTTGTCGCAAAAACCCTACCAGGCACCCTTCTGGCTATTCAACGGTCATCTGCAAACCCTGTGGCCAGTCTGGAAGACCCTGAGGTTGCCACCGATTCCGTGGCCACGGGAGCGCTGGGAGACGCCCGATGGTGATTTCATTGACGTGGACTGCATTAATACCGGCGAACCTGATGCGCCGATCGTGGTGTTATTTCATGGCCTGGAAGGTAACTCGCAATCCCATTACGCCCGCATCATGGCCCAAAGCCTGCTTCGATGCGGTTGGAGCGGTTTCGTACCCCATTTCCGCGGCTGCAGTGGCGAACTGAACCGGAAACCCCGTGCCTATCACTCCGGCGACTCGGCCGAGATCGACTGGATCCTGCGCCGTTTTCGGACCCTTTTTCCGGATCGCCCGATTTGCGCCGCCGGCGTATCGCTAGGCGGCAATGCGCTGATGAAATGGCTGGGCGAGCAGGGTTCGGCTGCTGGCTCGGTCATTGATACAGCGGCTGCCGTGTCGCCGCCCATGGATGTCGCTGCTTGCGGCCAGTGGCTGGATCAGGGTGCCAACCGCCATGTATACACCCAGCATTTTCTTCGAACGATGAAGCTTCAGAGTGAAGCGCGGCTTCAACGCTTTCCGGGGTTGTTTGATGGCGAACGGATGCGTGCTGCCCGCACCCTGCGAGAGTTTGATGACACGGTCACCGCACCCTTGCACGGTTTTGCCGGAGTGGATGATTACTGGCGCCGCGCCTCTGCACTCCCCCTTCTTGGCCAGGTGGCACTGCCTACCCTGCTGCTCATGCCACGTAACGACCCCTTTTTAGTCGACGCCTGTTACCCGCAAACGGGAACGTGCCCACCATCGGTCACCCTGGAAACGCCTGAGGCGGGGGGCCATGTCGGCTTTACTGGGGGCAATGGCGCCAATAAAGATCTCTGGCTGCCTGCCCGTATAATTAATCACTTTGCACAATCGCTCGGTCCACGCTTACCGGACCATCGACCTATCTAACGAGAATATTTATGTCGCGCTTTGCCATTCCCCAACTTCCCGCATCGATTTTCAAGGCATACGATATCCGTGGCATTGTGGATGACACGCTAACCCCCGAGGTTGTTCGAGCCGTTGGTCTGGGGCTTGGCACGCTGGCGCGTGAACAGGGTGTCCAGGCCATCGCCGTTGGCCGCGATGGCCGTCTCTCTGGTCCGACGTTGTCCAAAGCACTCCAGGAGGGGATCATCGCTGCGGGAGTCGATGCCATTGATGTCGGCTGCGTGCCGACTCCGGTGACTTATTTTGCCGCCTTCGAGCTCGGAACCTATTCCTGCGTCTCGGTCACCGGCAGCCATAACCCACCGGATTACAACGGCCTCAAGATGGTCATCGCCGGCAATACGCTGGCGGGTGATGCGATACAGGCACTCAAGCAACGGATTGAAGCGGGCGATGTGCATTGGGCTGATCAACCGGGTACCCTGCGTACGGCCGATGTCAGAACGGCCTATCTGGACAAGATTGTGGGTGATGTGAAACTCGCCCGCCCGATGACCATCGGCGTTGACTGTGGCAATGGCGTAGCCGGAGAGCTGGCGCCCGAACTCTTTAAGCGCATGGGTTGCAAGGTCATCCCCATGTATTGCGACATTGATGGCACCTTCCCGAACCATCATCCGGATCCATCCAAACCGGAAAATCTTGAAGACCTGATCTCTGAAGTCAAAAAATCAGATGCCGAAATTGGCCTCGCCTTTGACGGCGACGGCGACCGACTTGGCGTTGTCACCAAAGATGGAGAAGTTATTTTTCCGGACCGCCAGATGATGCTGTTCGCCCAGGACGTGCTTTCGCGCTGCCCGGGCGCCCCGATCATTTTTGATGTGAAATGCTCGCGTCTTCTGGGCGATGCTATCCGTACCGCTGGCGGTCAGCCATTAATGTGGAAAACAGGCCATGCGCTCATCAAGGCCAAGCTCAAGGAAACCGGCGCTCCGTTGGCCGGCGAGATGAGCGGCCACGTTTTTTTCAAGGAACGCTGGTTCGGCTTTGATGATGGCCTCTACACTGGCGCGCGCTTGCTCGAAATTCTATCGCGCGCCCCGGATGCGAACCCGGTTCTGAAGAGCCTGCCCAATAGCCAGAGCACGCCAGAACTCAACATCAGCATGAAAGAAGGCGAACCGCATGCACTCATGGCCGAGCTGGCTGTTGCGCCAGACTTCCCGGGTGCCCGCGATGTGATTACGATTGATGGCCTGCGTGTGGAATATGACGATGGCTTTGGCCTCGCCCGCCCATCGAACACCACGCCGGTGGTCGTTCTGCGTTTTGAAGCCGACACACCCGAGGCGCTAACCCGAATTCAGGGTGAATTCCGCCGCGTCCTCAGCAAGGCTCGCCCGGATCTGAAACTACCCTTCTGAACGACCGGGAGGTTGGTGTCCTCCCGGATGGCCTTACTTACCGCTCAGGCTCCGGCGGTTGTAGTCTTTGTCACCAGGCTTGATACAACGACCAATCCCGAACAAACCACCCTGGGTGCCTGCCGGGCAGCCCTGATTTTCAGGGAACTGAGCCGCCACCTTTTTGGCCTCGGCGGCTTTCGTGGTGTTCACGAACTCCCAACGACCATTAGGAAACAGTAGCACCTCATCGCCATTAACCGTTTTAGCAGTGATCGGCGCCCGATCCGGCGTGGAAGCCGCATCGTCGGCCACGACCATCGTCGTCGCACAGAGGCCGAGCACCCCAACCGCTAACCCACGTAAGCATCGCATTATTTGGCACCTACCCAGGCATCGACCGATGCCAAAGCATTCGCCAGATTGGCGGGCTGTGTGCCGCCCGCCTGCGCCATATCCGGACGGCCACCGCCTTTGCCGCCGACCTGTGAGGCAACATGGTTGACGAGCTCGCCCGCCTTGAAACGGTCAACCAGATCCGGTGTCACACCGGCAATCAGGGAGACCTTATCCCCCTCGGCAACGCCCAGCACGATGACACCTGACTTGAGCTGATCCTTGAGCTGATCCAGTGTTTCACGCAGCGCGGCACCGCTGACGCCCTCGAGCTTTACCGCCAGAACAGAAACACCATTCACCTGTTTGGCCTTGCTGGCGAGGTCGCCACCCTGAGCTGCTGCCAACTTGGATTGCAGGCGGTTTAATTCTTTTTCCTGCGCCTTCTGTCCCTCAATAAGGGCATTGACGCGTGTGGGCAATTCCGCCGGTTTGCACTTCATCAACCCAGCCACTTCGTTAAGTGCCTGACGGCGGAACTGAACGGCGGCCAGGGCATAATCACCGGTCAGCGCCTCAACACGACGCACCCCTGCCGCCACACCCGATTCGGCGAGGATCGTAAACAAGCCAATATCGCCGGTGCGTGTCACGTGCGTTCCTCCACACAATTCACGTGAAGTACCAATATCCAGCACGCGCACGCTATCACCGTACTTCTCCCCAAACAGCATCATGGCGCCCAGCTTCTGGGCATCTTCGATGGCCATCTCACGGGCTTCCGTTGGCAGGTTGCGGATGATTTCACGATTCACCAGATCTTCAACCGCGCAAATCTGCTCCATGGTCATCGGCGCATTGTGGGCAAAGTCGAAACGGGTCTTTTCCGGATCCACCAGCGAGCCCTTCTGCTGAACGTGCTCACCCAGGACTTCACGCAGCGCTTTATGCATCAGGTGCGTCGCCGAATGATTGCGCATGGTGCGTTCACGGTCTTGCACATTAACCCGGGCATCCACGGTGTTGCCCACGCTAAGCGAGCCCTGGCGCAGAGTCCCATGATGGCCAAAGACCTGTGCCTGAATCTTCTGGGTGTCTTCAACCAGGAATTCGCCATGCACTGACGTAAGGATGCCATCATCGCCGACCTGGCCGCCCGATTCTGCATAGAAGGGTGTTTTATCAAGAACGACCACGCCGGTCTCACCCGCTGAAAGGCTGTTAACGGCGATACCATCTTTGTAAAGTGCGATGATGGTTGATTCCGTCGCCAGCAGCGCATAGCCTTCAAACTGCGTTTCCGGGCCATCGTAAGACAATGCGGCCGCCATAGTGAATTTGCCCGCTGCCCGTGCCTGCTCACGCTGGCGCGTCATCGCTGCATCAAAGCCTGCTTCATCCACTCGGTAACCACGTTCACGACAAACATCGGCCGTCAGATCCAGCGGGAAACCATAGGTATCATGAAGCTTGAAGGCGGTTTCACCATCCAGCATGCCGGCCTCGGGCAGGCTTGACAGGGCACCATCCAAAATCTCCATGCCATGAGCGATGGTCTCGAAGAAGCGCTCCTCTTCCAGGCGCAGAATGTCGGTGACACGCTGTTCAGCACGCGCCAGCTCCGGATAGGCCTCGCCCATTTCGGCAACCAGCGCCGCGACCAGCGTATTAAAGAACGGGGTGCGCGCACCGAGCTTGTAACCATGACGAATCGCACGGCGGACAATACGGCGCAGCACGTAACCGCGGCCTTCATTGCCTGGAATAACGCCATCGACAATCAGAAAAGCGCAGGCGCGGATGTGATCGGCAATCACCTTCAGTGAGGCCGCATCCATCGCTGCCTCGCCGCCCGATTTGATCACGGCCTTCTGAGCCGCGGCGATCAGATTCTGGAAGAGATCGATTTCGTAGTTGCTATGCACATGTTGCAATACCGCAGCGATTCGCTCCAGACCCATACCGGTATCGACACAGGGGCGCGGCAACGGGTGCAGGACACCGGCTTCATCCCGGTTGTACTGCATGAACACCAGGTTCCAGATTTCGATATAGCGATCACCATCCTCTTCAGGTGACCCCGGGGGGCCACCCCAGATATCCGGACCATGGTCGTAGAAAATTTCGGTACACGGACCACACGGTCCGGTATCAGCCATCTGCCAGAAATTGTCTGAGGCGTAACGGGCACCCTTGTTATCGCCAATGCGGATGATGCGCTCTGCCGGCACGCCGACTTCCTTATTCCAGATGTCGTAAGCTTCATCATCTTCCTGATAGACCGTAACCCATAACTTTTCTTTGGGCAGGCCATAGACACCCGTCAGTAATTCCCAGGCAAACTGGATCGCATCCCGTTTGAAGTAATCACCGAAGCTGAAGTTCCCCAGCATTTCAAAGAAGGTGTGATGGCGTGCGGTATAGCCGACATTTTCCAGGTCGTTATGCTTGCCCCCGGCACGCACACTCCGCTGGGAGGATGTTGCGCGCGTGTACGGACGTTTGTCCTGCCCTAGAAACACATCCTTGAACTGCACCATGCCAGAGTTAGTAAAGAGCAATGTCGGGTCATTGCCCGGCACCAGTGAGCTAGAGGGCACAATGGTATGCCCCTTCGATTCAAAGAAACGGAGAAACTTGTTCCGGATTTCGGCGCTTTTCATAACGAGGTGATCCTAATACTGGTCGGATATGTCGAGTCAATCGAAAGATGCCAATTAACGGCACCCCTTACGTCCCTTGCACGATTTTTTCGCCGTGGTGGCCACAGGCTGATATACCGCTTGTCCACGAGCCACAGCA
Organism: uncultured Dechloromonas sp.; assembly: GCA_964604465.1. Taxonomy (GTDB): domain Bacteria; phylum Pseudomonadota; class Gammaproteobacteria; order Burkholderiales; family Rhodocyclaceae; genus Fluviibacter. The sequence continues at coordinate 13,808 of CAZRYZ010000019.1, forward strand.
CTATCAAGTGCTGTCTTGGCTGGCTTCTTGCCAAGGAAGACAGCTTCCATCTCTTCTTCAACAATACGACGCAGCTGTGGGTTGAACGAGATCCACCCCACTGTGGCACCAGCAGCAGCGGGCTTCATGACATTAGCCAGCCCTAAATCCTGAGCCTGCAGGTCATCTCGCAGCAGCTTACTTTGGGCACCCGCCTGGGCGGCAGGCGTCAGGGGCAGATACCCCCCCTGACGGGCAATACTCAACTGCGTTAAGGGTGTGAGCGTGTATTCGAGAAACTTGGCGGCGGCCTTGTATTCGTCCTTGCTGTGACCCTGACCCACCCAGATGGCCCCACCCGCAGCCAGCGTATTAAAGGGTGCGCCGGTATTGTCATCAATAACTGGCAATGAGGTGACACCATACTCAAACTTACGCGATGCCTGCAGCTCAGAGACCATCTCTTCATTGGTCGTGATCATGCCGCACTCACCGTTAATGAAGTGCGCATCAGCTTCGTTATTGAAGCCATAACTCGTGAAGTACTCGGTCTTGTACCACGAGGTCAGGCGGGCCAGATGGCGAACCTGGATGAGCGTGTTAAAGGCCAGCTTACCATCCGTTGTTACGGTCGGCGCTCCAGCCCAAGCCGAGACGTTATCAATGTGCACCCAGACCGGCCAGGAAGTGGTGTATGAACAGCGGGACTTCAGCTTGCCCGAAATATCCTGCAGCTCTTCCCAGGTCTTTGGCGGTTTGTTCGGATCCAGGCCAGACTCTTCAAAGAGTGCCTTGTTCCAGAACAGCAAGGGGGTCGTAAAGGCGACTGGTAGGGCCTGAATCTGGCCCTTGACTGTCACAGCATCTCGAAGCGGCTCGGCGATGTTTTTTGGGTTAAACTTGACCTTGTTATCCGACAACAGCTTTTCGACCGGAACATAGGCATCAGCTTTACCCAGGTAATGCGCCAAGTCTGTGCGAGTTGCCAGATTCAACACCGATGGTTTTCCATTCGGCACGCGTTTAATCAGGCGTACCTCAATGTCCGCATTGCCTGCGTTAAAACCACCCACCAGTTTTTCCAGTTCTCGCGCCTGATGCCCCTCAAGCTGATGCGCCATCGTAAGCTCGGTCTTAGCCATCGCTGTTACCGATGCAAACATGAGCCCTAGGGCAAGTATTGAACGGACGGGGTTTTTCATCGTGTGGCTCAGGTGCTTTGCGAACATAAACGTCCCTAATGTGTAAATTCATCCAAGGTGGAGCCTGTAAAAACGCTCCAAAACCCTGAATTATACGGATTTAAAGGCCAATTCTGGGAGTGGCGCTGTGTATAATCAGCCCATGAATGAAACAAACACGGAATTAGCAAAAATCGCCCCTGCAACGCCTCTGCCGGAAAATACCGAATCGCTTGTCGCTGAAATCGCAGCACCTCCGAAATTTGCTGATCTGGGGCTCGATCCCGCCATCATGCGGGCCATTGCTGACACCGGCTATACCACGCCTACCCCCATCCAGGCTGCCGCCATACCAGCGGTATTAACAGGGCGTGACCTGAAGGCCTGTGCCCAAACCGGCACCGGCAAAACCGCCGCCTTCAGCCTCCCACTGCTGCAACGGCTACTCCCTTATGCCAACACCAGTACCTCGCCGGCCAAGCATCCGGTTCGGGCGCTGATTCTCACCCCTACTCGCGAACTGGCCATTCAGGTTTATGACAATCTGAAGACCTACGGTAAATATCTGCCCTACCGTATTGCCTGCGTTTATGGGGGCACCGACATCAAGCCGCAAATTGCCGAGCTCAAACTGGGCGTGGAATTTCTGGTGGCAACACCGGGTCGCTTTCTGGATCTCGTGGAACAAAAAGCCGTGAGCCTGCACTCCGTTCAAGCGATTGTGCTTGACGAGGCCGACCGCATGCTGGACATGGGCTTTATTCCCGATGTACAGCGCATTCTCAATCTACTCCCCAAGACCCGCCAAGGGCTACTGTTCTCGGCCACGTTCTCGACCGAAATCCAGAAACTGGCCGACACAATGCTGCAAAACCCCGAGTTCATCGAGGTCGCCCGCCGTAACAGTGTGTCCGAAACGATTACCCACCAGGTTTATCCGGTGGCCGAGCACCGCAAGCTGCCCCTACTGGTCAACCTGCTGCGGACCGGCTCCTTAACCCAGGTTCTGGTCTTTGTCCGCACCAAACAGGGCTGCGGCCGACTGGCACGCGCCTTGGGCCATGCGGGCATCAAGGCCGACGCCATCCACGGTGACAAATCCCAATCCGAGCGGATGAAAGCACTGAATGCCTTCAAGAACGGCGAGATCCAGACCCTAGTGGCGACGGATGTCGCCGCACGTGGCATCGATATTGAGGAACTCCCTTTCGTCGTCAATTACGAGCTGCCCCACACCCCAGAAGACTACGTCCATCGCATTGGCCGAACGGGGCGCGCCGGCAATCTGGGAAATGCGGTCTCCCTGGTCTGTGCAGATGAAACCGGTTATCTGGCGGATATCGAAAAACTTATTAAGAAACCGATCACGCAGAACATCTGCCCGGGCTTTGAACCCGAGCCAGATTGGGAATACCCGCCTTCGGGCAAGAAACGCGATCGCAGCGCGCTGAATACACAGCGGACGCAAGACCGGGAAAAACCCCGCTTTGATCGCGCCGAGCGGACGGACCGCCGCGAGAATGATGGTCGGCGCGAACGACCACGGAATGATCGCGTGGAAAAAGACCGCGACCGCGGTAGCCGACTGACATCAACGGCTGTTGCTTATACACCGCCACGGTTGAAAAAGGTGGCCGCCGATGGCTTTGATTTCACCAAGCCCTACGAACCCAACTCTTCCGCTGACGCACAGACAACTGCCGGCGCGACCTCTGCCAAAACCGGACTGACGACATCCCATCGTCGCCCAACACGCATGGTGGCTGCTCTGTTGGGCGGTGCCAAAAAATCAACCACCTGAGGAGAACCTCATGGGAAATCGACTGAGCAAAATCGTTACTCGCACCGGCGATGGCGGCACCACGGGTTTAGGCGATGGTTCGCGCGTTGGCAAAGACAGCCCCCGGATTGATACCCTGGGTGAAATCGACGAGCTGAACTCGGCCATCGGTGTTCTCCTGGCCGAACCATTTCCGGAAAGCACGGCTTCGATTCGGGATTCTTTGCTCACTGTGCAGAACCATCTCTTTGATCTCGGAGGCGAAATCTGCATTCCCGGTCACAAGAGTATTACTGAAGCGCATGTAGCACAACTCGAATCCTGGGCGGAATCACTGAACGACCAGCTGACCCCGCTCAAAGAGTTTATCCTACCCGGGGGGACCCGACCTGCTGCTTTGGCGCATCTGGCACGAACTATCTGTCGCCGCGCCGAGCGCTCGATCGTCCATCTCGGCCATAACGAAGCTGTTTCTGATCATGCCCGCCAGTACCTGAACCGGTTGTCCGACCTGCTCTTTGTGATTGGCCGAACACTGAATCATGCCGGCGGTAACGGGGACATCCTCTGGAAGCATCCCGGTAAATAGATCCTGTTGGGCCACCCAAAAAAGAAGCCCGATCAACACGGATCGGGCTTCTTTTTGTTGGGCTTATGTCAATCAGCGATCGGCTAAGGTAAGACGCCGCTGGCGTACACCCTCTGCCAACTGGTCAAGCAACATCACACTATCTTCCCAATGGATACAGGCATCGGTAATGCTCTGACCATAGACCAAGGGCTTACCCGGCAGCAGATCCTGGCGACCGGCCTTGATGTGTGATTCCACCATCACGCCCATAATACGATTCTCTCCGGCTGCTAGCTGAGCAGCGACATCAGCGGCCACTTCCATCTGACGCTGATATTCCTTGCGGCTATTGCCATGCGAAAAATCGATCATCAGTCGGGCCGGCACACCGGCCTTCGCCATCTCGGTACAGGCTGCGTCTACACTCGCCGCATCATAGTTGGGGGCCTTGCCACCCCGCAGAATGACGTGACAATCCTCATTGCCGACCGTTTGCACAATCGCCGCATGGCCAGACTTGGTCACCGAAAGAAAATGGTGCGGTGATTGGGCAGAGCGGATTGCATCCATGGCAATCCTGATATTGCCGTCCGTACCGTTCTTGAAACCTACCGGACACGACAAACCCGAGGCCAGTTCGCGGTGCACCTGGGATTCCGTCGTACGGGCACCAATTGCCCCCCAGCTGATCAGATCCGCCACGTACTGTGGCGTGATCATATCCAGGAACTCGGTCGCGCATGGCAAACCCAACGTATTCACATCTAGTAGCAGCTTGCGGGCACGGCGCAATCCCTCGTTGATATCAAAACTATCATCGAGGTGCGGATCGTTAATGAGCCCCTTCCAGCCAACAGTCGTCCGGGGCTTTTCAAAGTAGACGCGCATCACGATCAGCAGATCTTCCGCAAGACGTTCGGCCTCCACTGCCAGCCGACGTGCGTAATCCAGAGCCATCTCGGTATCATGAATGGAGCAAGGTCCAATCACGACGACCAGGCGATCATCCGCACCATGCAGCACCCGATGAATAGCTTGACGGGCGGCCGTTACCCGCTGGGCAACGGCCGCATTGACCGGAAACGCTTCCAGTACCGCCGCAGGCGGAGCCAGTTCACTGATAGCGGCAATACGGACATCGTCCGTGACCGGCAAGTCAATTTTGTTCTTGACAGTATTCGACATAATGCGACCTTAGACCCCTTCCTGCGGATTCAGTTTGGCCGGCTCGTTGTGCAGACGATTCAGCGCATTCAGGTAAGCCTTGACCGAGGCAATGACGATATCGGTATCGGCACCGCTGCCATTGACCACACGGCCACCTTTGGCAAGGCGAACCGTGACATCGCCCTGGGCATCCGTCCCGGAGGTGATGTTATTCACCGAGAAGAGCAACAGTTCACTTCCGCTGTTCAGCACCGATTCAATCGCCTTGAAGGTGGCATCGACTGGGCCCGAACCCGTCGATTCTGCCTTCTTTTCTTCCCCGCCCACCGACAGCGTCAAACGAGCCAACGGCGTTTCACCGGTCTCCGAGGTTACCTGGGAGTAGGTCAGTTTGTAGTGTTCGGTTTCTGGTGTCACCGCTTCATCGGACAAAAGCGCTTGAAGATCTTCATCGAAAATCTCATGTTTCTTATCCGCCAGTTCCTTGAACCGGGCGAACGCAGCATTCAAAGCCTCTTCGCTATCCAGAACTACACCGAGCTCCGTCAATCGGGATTTAAAGGCGTTACGACCAGAGTGCTTGCCAAGCACAAGTTTATTTTGTGCCCAGCCCACATCTTCGGCGCGCATGATCTCGTAGGTTTCGCGATGCTTGAGCACACCATCCTGGTGAATCCCTGATTCGTGAGCAAAGGCATTCGCACCGACAATGGCCTTGTTCGGCTGGACTGGATAGCCGGTAATCTGCGAAATCAGCTTGGAAGCGGGCACGATCTGGGTTGTATCGATCCGGGTTTCAACCGGGAAGATGTCGGCACGTGTTCGCACAGCCATCACCACCTCTTCCAACGAGGCATTACCGGCACGCTCACCCAAGCCATTGACCGTGCATTCCACCTGACGGGCACCCGCCATCACGGCGGCCAGCGAATTGGCCACTGCCAAACCGAGATCATTGTGGCAATGCACCGACCAGACCACCTTGTCCGAACCCGGTACCCGCTCGATGAGCTGACGAATGGTCTCGGCATACTGACCTGGCACGTTGTAACCCACGGTGTCCGGCACATTGAGCGTGGTGGCGCCTGCCTTGATCACGGCCTCAAAGACACGGCAGAGGAAATCAATTTCGGAGCGTCCGGCATCTTCTGCTGAAAACTCGACGTCATCGGTATATTGGCGGGCCCAACCGATAGCTTTGACCGCCTGCTCAACGACCTGATCGGGCGTCATGCGAAGCTTTTTCTCCATGTGAATGGGGCTGGTCGCAATAAAGGTATGGACACGCTTGCGCGGAGCAGGCGCAATGGCTTCTCCGGCACGACGGATGTCGTTTTCATTAGCACGCGCCAGCGAGCAGACCGTCGACTCACGAACCGCCTGAGCAATCGCATGAATCGAATCGAAATCGCCAGGCGATGCCGCGGCAAAGCCGGCTTCGATGACATCCACGCGCATGCGTTCCAGCTGACGGGCCACGCGAATCTTTTCGTCCTTGGTCATCGACGCACCCGGGCTTTGCTCGCCGTCGCGAAGCGTCGTGTCAAAAATGATTAACTGGTCTTTTTTCATTTCAGGCTCCTGAAGGTCAGGTCATCTGGGACCCAACCCGAACTCTTTCGGGATATTCGGGACACCTTGCCGTATTTATCCGGCAAAGTCTTTGGCAATGGGGGTGGGGTTTAGTCTGTGCGCGCCACGCGCAGCAGTGGACGAGCGCCCAGCAGCAAATGCAGCCAATAAGTCGCCCGACCACCCGAGATGGCCCTCAAGGCAGCGACAGATTCGGCAAGAAGCATTGTGAACATTGCAGACATGGGCTGTAATATAAGCCCTAGATGCGCTGCTGGCAATTGTTTTTGCCTATAAGTTCAATAGCTTCGGGCATTATCCCTATGCCGTCTGCAAGGAATCTGTCATGAAACTCGATGCCCAACGTTCAATTTTGCTCATCATCGATCTGCAGGAGCGCCTGCTACCGGCGATTCATGGGGGTGAGCAGGTCGTCGACAATACCGTCTGGCTGCTCGGTGTCGCCCGGGAACTCGGCGTGCCCGTGCTGGTGACGGTGCATTATCCCCAGGGGGTGGGCGACACGACAGCAGCAGTTGCCGATCGGATCAACCCCGAAGAAACGCTGGAAAAGATCCACTTTTCAGCAGTGGCCGAGGGCAATCTGCTCAGCCACCCGCACGCCGAACGGAAACAATGGGTGGTCTGCGGCACGGAGTCCCATGTGTGTGTCCAACAGACTGTTCTGGGCCTTCTGGCCGCCGGCCGTGATGTCGCGGTCGTTGAGGAGGCTGTGGGCTCCCGGCACCCCCGCGACAAAGCCCTGGCGCTTCAGCGGATGCAGCAACACGGCGCCCAGATCGTCTCACGGGAAATGGTGGCCTTTGAGTGGCTCCACCGTGCCGATACGCCCCAGTTCCGCACCGTGCTTAAAAACTTTATCCGTTAGAGGCCCTGCCTCTGGCGCACGCCATCAGCGCTAGAAAAGGGCGTCGACGTCGGCTTGGGTGGTTGGGCGTAGCACGCGCGCCATTTCATGCCCGTTTTTCATAAAAATCAGCGCCGGCCAGAGCTTCACGCTAAGAGAGCGGCCCAGACGACGGCCTTTGCCATCCTCAATGCGCAGGTGCTTGACCTCGGGATGACGGCGGAGTGCATCGGCAATCAGTGGTTGCGCCAACTGGCAGTGCGGGCATTCGTTGATCCCGAACTCCAGCAGAATGGAACCTCGAAGGGCATCAACTTCCTCCCTCGTCGGTTCGGGCAAGACAAAGGGAACTGCGCTCATAAAGACCTCCGGGATGGTGAAGCGCTATCATAACGCCCATGCAACCGAACCAACTAGAGCTCCTTGCCCCTGCCCGAGATGCCGATATTGGTATTGAGGCCATCATTCACGGGGCTGATGCCGTCTACATAGGCGGCCCGTCTTTTGGCGCACGTGCTGCGGCCGACAATACGGTTCGGGAGATTGCCCGACTCACCCAGTATGCCCACCGTTTTAACACCCGGATTTTTGTCACGCTCAATACCATTTTGCGAGATGATGAACTGGAGCCCGCCCGCAGACTGGCCTGGCAACTTTATGACGCCGGCGTTGACGCACTAATCATTCAGGATATGGGGCTACTTGAACTTGATCTGCCCCCTATCCAGCTCCATGCCAGCACCCAGACCGACATCCGCACTCCCGAAAAAGCCCGATTCCTTCAGGATTGCGGCCTCTCACAGATCGTTCTGGCGCGGGAACTGACCCTGCCCCAGATTGCTGGCATTGATGCCGCCCTTGGTCCCAAAGACGCCCCGGGTCGTGCCGCTCTGGAGTTTTTCATTCACGGCGCTCTATGCGTTGCTTATAGCGGCCTTTGTTACATCAGCCACGCCCATACCGGACGGAGTGCAAACCGGGGAGATTGCTCTCAGGCATGCCGGCTCCCCTATGAAGTCAAAGATGCCCAAGGCCGTATCGTCGCGCACGACAAACACGTGCTTTCGATGAAAGATAACAACCAGAGTGAGAACCTGCGCGCCCTTATTGACGCCGGTGTCCGCAGCTTCAAGATCGAAGGCCGCTACAAGGACATGGCCTACGTGAAAAACATTACTGCGCATTACCGCCTGCTGCTCGACGAAATACTCGAAGAACGCCCCGAACTCGCCCGGAGTTCCAGTGGTCACAGCACCTTCAGCTTTACCCCAGACCCGAATCAGAACTTCAATCGCGAATTCACCGATTACTTTGTTCAAGGGCGTAAAGAGGATATTGGCGCCTTTGATACCCCCAAGAATCCGGGGCAGCCCATTGGCTGGGTCAGCAAAGTGCGATCAGACCATCTCGAACTGACAACGGATAGTCCTTCTATCCAACTGAATAATGGCGACGGACTCTGCTACTACGATCTCCAGAAAAATCTGGTCGGCTTACAAATCAATCGTGCTGAAGCAACCACCGAACCTGGCATCTGGAGACTCTGGCCCAAAGACCCCATGGCCGGATTCAAGGATCTGCGCCCCGAGGTACACGTCAATCGAAATCGCGATATGCAATGGACACGGACGCTGGACAAAAAATCGGCGGAACGGCTGATCGGGCTTTACATCGCCCTGATTGACGACGGAGAAGGTGTGAGGCTTGAAGTCATGGATGAAGATGGCCATAGCGGACAGGCGGCTCTGGTCGGTCCCTTCGAAATTGCCAATCATCCTGCACAGTCCGAGAACAAGATCCGCGAGAGCCTTCAGCGCTTAGGCGACACAATTTTCAACCCCATGAGCCTTTCAATCAATCTCAGCCAACCCTGGTTTATCCCCGCCTCGCAGTTGAACACACTCCGGCGGCAGGCGATTGAGACACTGGAACGCAACCGATCCGAAGCCTGGCAATGCTTACCGCGGGCCATACCTGCCGAACCGCCAGTGCCCTATCCTGAGGACAGCCTCAGTTATCTGGCAAATGTCTTCAATCATAAGGCACGCGATTTTTATGCCAAGCACGGCGTCAACATCATTGCTGCCGCCTATGAGGCTCATCAAGAAGAAGGCGAAGTCAGCCTGATGATCACCAAACACTGTGTGCGCTTCTCGCTCAACCTATGCCCCAAGCAGACCAAAGGGGTGACTGGCGTCCAGGGTACGGTTCGCGCCGAACCATTACAACTGATTAACGGTAAGGAAAAACTGACCCTGCGCTTTGACTGCAAGCCCTGCGAAATGCATGTCATGGGCAAGATCAAACGCAGCGTTCTGAATGCGGCCGCAGCCAGCCCGATCACCTTTTATAAATCCCGGGCCGATGCCAAGGGGGCGCATTAGCCAGAATGCGATCATGAAAAAAGCCCCGACCTGAGTCGAGGCTTTAAATGGAGATGGTGCCGCTAACCGGAATCGAACTGGTGACCTTCGCATTACGAATGCGCTGCTCTACCGACTGAG
>CAZRYZ010000020.1:0-22287 GCA_964604465.1 uncultured Dechloromonas sp.
GGCAGGATATAGAACGGATCCGGTTGGGTCAGATCATGGATCCAGCCCACCCACGGGGCATCACGCATTTCAACGGCACCGAGCAGAACCCAGTACAACGCGATGAAGACCGGAATCTGCACCAGGATTGGCAGGCAGCCACCAAGCGGATTGATCTTTTCCTTGCGGTAGATTTCCACCATCTCGCGATTCAGTGCCTGCTTGTCATCCTTGTAACGCTCCTTGAGCGCCACGAGGCGCGGCGTCAGCGTCTTCATACGCGCCATCGATTTGTAGCCTGCGGCCGACAGTGGATAGAACGCGGCCTTGAGCAAAATGGTCAGAACCACAATTGCCCAACCCCAGTTATTGGTCAGGCGCTCGATCCACTCCAGCACCCAGAACAGCGGCGTGGCAATCACGGTCAGCCAACCATAGTCGACCACCAGTTCGAAGCCCGGGGCCACCTTTTCCAGGGTGCTATGTTCTTGTGGGCCGGCATAGAGCGGCACGCTCAGGGTGCTTACCCCATTTTCCGCTGCCGGCATCGGCACAATCACGCCGGCGGCAAAGACACCCGGTTCCACCTGACGTGTATAGAACTCGCGGGGGGTGCCGGCTGCCGGCAGGAACGCTGTGACGAAATAGTGCTGCACCATCGCCACCCAGCCATCGTTGGCGGTCTTCTGGAACTTGGCACTGCCGTCGGCAATATCCGAAAAAGCGATCTTCTGGAACTTCTGGGCATCAGTATAGAAAGCCGGCCCGGTGAATACGCTCACCATGTTCGGGTCACCTTCCGGCGCACGATCATCGCGCACCAGCTGGAAGTAGGCATCCGTCTTGTCGCTACCGCCCTTGATGCGGTAGGTCACATCAATCCCGTAGTTGTCGCGATTGAAACGCAGCGTTTTGCTGATCCGGCCCCCATCGGTTTCAAAAACCACATCCAGCGAATCCTGTCCCGCCTTGAGCTCGGTACTATTGCTGGTCATGCGCCACAATGTCTTGTGGTTCGGCATGCCTTCGCCAATCAACCCCGATTGCGCAACGTACTTGTGATTATCGCCAAAGAGCTCGACATACTGCGACTGGGTACCTTTGTGCTTGAGCAGCTCGAGCTTGGTGATCGACGCGCCCGCCAGACTGACCGTGGCGATATATTCATCCGTCTTGATCGTCACCGAAGGCGCATCGGCTACAGGTGCATCCGCCGTTTCCGACCCTTTGGCACTGCTTCGCGTGGGTGCGGCGTCATCCTTACGCAAATCCACCGAGGCCTTAGGCGCACCGGCGGTCGCCGCCTGAGTCACTGCGGCTTTTTCAGCCGCCTTGTGCTGGGTCCACCCCTCCCACAACATGAATGCAGAGACGGTAAAAATCAGAGTCAGAAATAAACGGCGGTAATCCATAATTCAACCAGCAAAAAATTCAACAATCGGGCGAGCCCTCGGAAACATCGGTTCCTGGCCACGCAGCAAAGCTGCAAGGGTACCAGATTCAAGGCAGCGGGTCGTGCCCACCCGGATGAAAGGGGTGGCAACGGCCAATGCGTTTCAGGGCAAGCCAGCTCCCCTTGAAGGGTCCATAGCGTTCAAGGGCTTCGGCCGCATAGGCCGAACAGCTCGGATAGAAGCGGCATCGCTGCCCCAACAGGGGGCTGATGGTGTATCGATAGATCACGATCAACCCGAGCAATGTCTTTTGCAGCAGCCAACGAGGAGCCGCTATCACGTGCCCTATAACATTTGCGGCTCGTGATGACTCAGGCATGATCCGTATCCGTTGGGATGGCTTTCTTTCTGGCAGATCGACTCAGCACCCGAACCAGATCCTCACGCAGGCCTCTGACCAGATGGGTGCGGGTTGGCATCACCGCACCGGCCCGTATTTTTGCCGGGTTGGGAAATGGCGATTCATGCAGTCGGATGATCCAGTCCCCCGATAAAAACTGTTCCGGGTGGGTCCTAAAATATTCACGAACAATACGTCGGATCAGATTACGTCTTGCCGCCGTTGGCACCAGTCGTTTTGCCACAACGAGACCTAGCCTGCCATTGCGGCTGCCGGACAGGACAAGATCAGGTTCAAAACTGGTGGTGTCGGCGCGGTGGGCGGTCAGCCACTGACCTCGGGTTGCTTGCCGGGCATCAAACACCGCCTGGAACTCGGACGGTTTTAAAAGTCTGGATGCCCTGCTAAAGCGGTAACGGTTTGAATTCACGGGTGGATTCACCGTTGGTTCCAACCAGAGTGTTCAACGAATGATCAGTTGCACCCGGCGTTGTATTGCTGTTGCTGCTGTTAATCTGTCTGCACTGCAGACGCATCAACTTAGACAGCCAGACGATGGCGGCCCTTGGCACGACGGGCGGCCAGGACAGCACGACCACCGCGAGTACGCGAGCGAACGAGGAAACCGTGGGTACGCTTGCGACGGACGACGGAAGGTTGATAGGTACGTTTCATGTTGGGGACTCCCCGGAATTCAATAAGGTGCGACGGATGTCGCGGAAAACCCGTGATTAAACAGCAAGTTCCCATGCCGTGTCAACAATCAACTTATCCACCATTTCGGTGGAAAACCTGGGTTTTAGTCACACAAACCGGCGATCCTGAGTTAAGCTGTTCCCATTGAACATCAAAAAAACACCTCTTCATGCTTTCGAAATTCGGGGTTATCCACCGCCGTTTATCCACATTTATTCGGTGGTTATGATTTTGGCCCGTCGGGATAAGTTTAATTAACTCTATGAATTCATTCTGGAAATTCTGTCTTGATCAGCTTGCTGCTGATTTGCCTGCCCAACAGTTCAGCACCTGGGTTCGCCCATTGCAACTGGCGCAGGACCGGAATGCCAACGCAGAACTGACGATTTCGGCACCGAACCGGTTCATTCTGAAATGGGTGCGCGACAATTATCTGGCCCGACTGCAATTACTGGCGGACCAGTTTTATCAGGCCCCCACCATCGTGCTCCTGACGGTAGGCACAACACAGACAACTAGCGATGGTAAAGCCCAAACGACACCGGCTGTTCCGGCCCGGGCAACGCCCCCTTCGCTCAATTCGGTCTCTGCAACGCCCGCGGCCAGCAACACCTCCCAAGGGAGCACCGATAGGGCAACGATGTCGCGTGAACCAGTGCGAAATGCAACGCCGCCATTAAATGGTCTTGGCACCCGCCTAATGCCGCACTTCACCTTTGATTCTCTGGTTGTTGGTAAAGCTAACGAGCTGGCGCGGGCAGCCTGTCTGAATGTCTCGCAATCTCCGGGTGGCGCCTACAACCCTCTCTTTATTTATGGCGGTGCAGGTCTGGGTAAAACCCACCTGATTCATGCCATTGGTAACGCAGTTCTGGCGGCAGACCCCACCAAGGTCGTACGCTATGTCCACGCTGAAGATTATTACTCGGATGTCGTTCGGGCTTATCAGCAGAAGGCCTTTGATACCTTCAAACGTAACTACCGCTCACTGGATCTCTTGTTGCTTGATGACGTTCAGTTTTTGAAGGGGAAAGATCGATCCCAGGAAGAGTTTTTCTACCTGTTCAATGCCCTGGTAGAAGCACGTAAGCAGATTGTGATCACCTGTGACACCTACCCGAAAGCAATTGAAGGTCTGGAAGACCGGTTGATTACTCGCCTGGATTGGGGGCTCACGGTTCAGATCGAACCTCCTGAAACCGAAATGCGGGTCGCCATTCTGAAGAAAAAGGCTGAATCCGAAGGAAAACCCATCGCTGATGAGGTTGCTTTCTTCATTGCCAAGCATTTACGGTCAAATGTACGTGAATTAGAGGGTGCTTTGACCCGTGTTTTGGCGTATGCACAGTTTCATGGCAAAGAAATCACCCTTGAAACCGCCAAAGAGGCCCTAAAAGACATTGTTGGTGCCTATAACCGGCAAATTACGGTCGAAAACATCCAAAAAATGGTGGCTGACTACTATAAATTGAAGGTCGCTGACCTCTACTCAAAGAAACGAACCCGTGCCATTGCCCGTCCACGCCAAATTGCCATGTGGCTGTGCAAAGAGGTGACACCGCATAGTTACCAGATGATTGGCGAATCCTTTGGCGGTCGAGATCACACAACGGTCCTTCACGCCGTCAGAACCGTTGAAGAGCTTCGCAGCAAAGACCAGCAGATCAACCACGACATCCACGTTTTGCTCCAGGTCTTGAAGGGATGATGAACAACTCCTGTAAAGTACGTGGGTTCTTTGTGCATAAACCGGATTTCGGAGCTGATGAGGAATTTCATCCCCTTTTCGGACACCGGCAATCCCCTGGCTTTTCCTGATGGTTGTACAGTCTGCAATAGTATGAATTTTCGTGAGAAAATTGCGTTATCCACGGTAGTACGCTGAGCTTATTCGTATTAGGAACCTTATATATGTTGTTATTCAAGACTTCTAGAGAAACACTGCTGGCACCTTTACAGACTGTTGCCGGAATTGTTGAGAAGCGTCATACGTTGCCGATCCTCTCGAATGTCCTGATTGAAAAGAAGGGTTCGATGCTGACCCTTGTCGCAACAGATATAGAAATTCAGATCACAGCCGGAACGACGCTTGAAGGCGGTGCTGAAGGCAGCGTCACTGTCGGTGCTCGCAAGCTACAGGACATTCTGCGATCACTGCCTGAAGAATCCGTGGTGAGCCTGGATCTGGATGACAAGCGTCTTGTCGTTAAAGCAGGTAAGAGCCGGTTTTCGCTGCAAACCTTGCCGCCGGAAGACTTCCCGCAAATGAATCTGAATGCAGCAAATCAGGTTTCGTTTACGGTGACGCAGAAATCATTCAAGCACCTGCTGGGTCAAACCCAATACGCCATGGCGGCCCAGGATGTTCGTTATTACCTGAACGGCATGCTTCTGCAGGTGGATGGCAACGCACTGCGTTCAGTGGCAACTGATGGTCATCGACTGGCCTTTGCCCAAATGGAGATCGGTGAAAGCCTGGATCGCCAGGAAATCATTCTGCCGCGTAAATCGGTACTAGAACTTGCCCGTTTACTGGCAGATTCGGAAGAACCGCTCAACATCACGCTGGCTAACAATCAGGCTCGCTTCTCGTTTGGTGATGTGGTGTTTGTGACCAAACTGATTGATGGCAAATTCCCTGATTACACCCGGGTCATTCCGCCAAGCTTCTCTCAGGAACTAGTGTTGAACCGCATTGCTTTCAGTCAGTCACTGCAACGTGCTCGTATACTCTCTAATGAAAAGTTCTCGGGCGTTCGCCTCATTCTTGAAAATGGCGCACTACGTATTAGTGCAGCCAATGCTGAACAGGAAGAAGCTCAGGAAGAACTCGAAGCCAACTACAACGGTGAACGTCTGGATATCGGCTTTAATGTAAATTACCTGCTGGATGTCTTAAGCCATGTGACGGATGAAACCGTGGTCTGGCGTTTCAATGATTCGAATTCTAGCGCCCTCTTCGGCCCGGCCGATAGTGCCAACTTCAAATACGTTGTGATGCCGATGCGTATCTAAGCACCAAATTAGATACATCCCGGTACAACCAGTAAAACTGATACAAATAACGAAACAAGATAATGGCTGAAAAAAAACCTGCGGCAGTTCCTGATTACGACGAATCATCGATCCAACAACTGGAGGGCCTCGAGGCAGTCCGTAAACGCCCAGGCATGTACATCGGTGATACCTCCGACGGCAGCGGCTTACACCACATGGTGTTTGAAGTTGTTGATAACGGGATTGATGAAGCGCTAGCCGGTCATTGTGATGACATCGTGGTAACGATTCATGCTGACAACTCGATTTCAGTCAAAGATAATGGCCGCGGCATTCCGACGGGTATCAAGTTCGATGACAAACACGAACCGAAGCGGTCCGCGGCGGAAATCGTCATGTGCGTACTGCACGCCGGGGGTAAGTTTAACCAGAACAGCTATAAGGTCTCAGGTGGTCTGCACGGCGTGGGTGTTTCCTGTGTGAATGCCCTATCGCAGTGGTTGAAGCTCACGATCCGTCGTGACGGCAAAAAACACTTCATGGAATTCAACCAGGGTAAGCCCATTAACCGCGTGCTTGAAATGCAGAACGGGGTTGAAGTTTCACCGCTGGAAATCGTCGGTGATACCGAAAATCGGGGCACTGAAGTGCACTTCCTGGCCGATCCGGAAATTTTCGGTAAGGTTGAGTTCCATTATGAGATTCTGGCCAAGCGCCTGCGTGAGCTCTCGTTCCTGAATAACGGCGTACGTGTCCGTCTGGTTGATCAGCGTAATGGCAAGGAAGAAGATTTTGCTTTCTCGGGCGGCGTAAAGGGCTTTGTTGATTACATCAACAAGAACAAAACCATATTGCATCCAAACGTGTTTTATTCCACGGGCGAAAGCAATGCGGGCGACGCTACCATTTCGGTGGAAGTCGCCATGCAGTGGAATGACTCCTATGCCGAGAACGTGCTCTGCTTCACGAATAATATTCCGCAGTCGGATGGCGGTACTCACCTCACCGGTCTGCGGGCGGCCATGACTCGCGTGATCAACAAGTACATCGAAGAAAACGACATCGCCAAAAAGGCCAAGGTCGATATCACCGGTGACGATATGCGCGAAGGTCTCACGTGCGTGTTATCCGTCAAGATGCCTGATCCGAAGTTTGCTTCGCAGACCAAGATGAAACTGGTCTCGTCCGAAGCCCGCCCGGCGGTAGAAGAAGTTGTTGCCCAGAAACTCGCCGACTTCCTGCTGGAACGCCCGGCCGACGCAAAGGTTATTACCAGCAAGATTGTCGAAGCAGCTCGTGCCCGTGATGCAGCCCGTAAGGCGCGTGAAATGACCCGTCGTAAGAGCGTAATGGATGGTGTAGGCCTGCCCGGTAAACTGGCCGATTGCCAGGAGAAAGATCCGAGCAAGTGTGAACTGTACCTGGTGGAGGGTGACTCCGCAGGCGGTTCTGCCAAGCAGGGCCGTGATCGTAAGTTTCAGGCCATCCTACCGCTTAAGGGCAAAATCCTGAATGTCGAGAAAGCCCGTTTCGACAAACTCATAGGTTCGCAGGAAATTGCCACGCTGATTACCGCCCTCGGTACCGGCATCGGCAAAGACGAATACAAACCGGAGAAACTGCGTTACCACCGCATCATCATCATGACCGATGCCGACGTGGATGGTGCGCACATCCGTACCCTGCTGCTCACATTCTTCTACCGTCAGATGCCCGAGCTGGTTGAACGTGGCCACATCTACATTGCGCAGCCGCCGCTGTATAAGGTGAAGCACGGTAAGACCGAGCGTTACCTGAAAGATGACCACGAGTACAATCAGTTCCTGCTACAGATGGCGCTGGATGAAGCCAAGCTGCAACCCGGCAAGGGCAGCAAAGCCATTGAAGGCGAATCGCTGGCAGAATTGGCCCGCAGCTTCCTGCTGTCTGAAGCCATTATTGAACGTTTGTCCTATCTGATTCCGACCGAAGTGTTGCATACCCTGGTCAACGACAACCTCAGCCTGGATCTCACCGACGAGTCGACCGCCAAGAAATCAGCCAAGACCCTAGGGGATGCCATGGCCACGCACGCCACCCTGCGTGCCGCCCATGAAAAGCCGTTGGAGATTGTTGCGGCCTTTGATGCCGCCCGCGAAAGCTGGGTGCTGCGTCTGGAACGCTGGCACCATGGCAACCTGAAGCTCGGGTTGATCGATGGCGAATTCCTCGCGTCGGGTGACTACACCCAGCTGCGGAAGACGGCCGAGCTACTGGCCGATCTGATGAAGGCGGGTGCCACCATCCATCGCGGCGAAAAGCAGCAATCGGTCAGCCGTTTCAGCGAAGCCATGCAATGGCTGTTCAATGAAGTCGAGCGCGGCATCAGCAAGCAGCGTTACAAAGGCCTGGGCGAGATGAATCCCGAGCAGTTGTGGGAAACGACCATGGATCCGACGGTCCGTCGTCTGCTCAAAGTGCAGATCGAAGATGCTATCGGTGCCGACCAGATCTTCTCGACGCTTATGGGCGAACTGGTTGAACCACGTCGTGCCTTCATTGAAACCAACGCCCTTACAGCACGTAACATTGATGCCTAAGGCGCTGGCTTGAACCGAAACACGGCTCGCTGCGGCGGGCCGTTTTTCATCGTACAACCAAACGACCAATATTTCACGTTAAGAGCAATTCACAGTACTTTAACAGAATATAAGCCCACGATCGCAGCACAATATGTCAAAACTCAATAAAAAGAACACGTTGGAACGTATCCTGCACAGCCAGGGTTTTGGTGCCCGTAAACTCTGTCGTTTTCTGGCGCGTTCAGGCGCAGTACGGGTTAACGGTGCCCTTTGTGACAATCCGGACGAGTACTTCGAGTTTGACAATCTGCTGCTGGAGGTTGAGGGTTTCGAGGGACTCTGGCCGGTTCGTGAGCACGCTTTCATCCTCCTCAATAAGCCGGTTGGCTATGAGTGCTCTCGTGCACCCAAACACCACCCCGGTGTTTTGTCTCTCTTGCCCGCCCCGCTACGAGAGAGAAATGTCCAGCCTGTAGGCCGGCTCGATGTGGATACCTCAGGGCTGTTATTGCTCACCGATAACGGCCAGTGCATCCATGTGTTGACCTCGCCCAAGCACGCTGTCGCCAAGGTTTATCGGGCCACCCTGGCGGAACCGGCCACCCCGTCGCTGTGCGAACAGCTTCTGGCGGGTGTTCTTCTCAAGGATGAAAACGAAACGCTGGCAGCCCAGGGTTGCCGGCTTATAGAGCCCACTCTCCTGGAAATCACCATTGCACAGGGCAAGTACCATCAGGTGCGCCGTATGATCGTTGCGGCTGGTAACCATGTTCAGGCGTTAACACGGACATCCATCGGTGATCTTGATCTGCCTTCGGACTTGTTACCCGGTCAATGGAGGTGGTTGAACCCGGCCCAAGTGCAACTGGCGGGATGGGAGCCACGCTGAACCTGAATGTTTCACGTGGAACATTTTGTGCACATATAATGACCCTGTGTTTCACGTGAAACACAGGTTGGCTATCAGAACCTGGAGACTTCATGGCTTCGATGACATTGACTGAGATGCGCTATATCAGCGCGTTGGATAAAACCCGGCACTTCGGGCGTGCGGCGGATGCCTGCCATGTAAGCCAGCCTACGCTGTCAGTGGCCATTAAAAAGGTGGAACAACAAATCGGAGCCCCGCTCTTTGAGCGTGGGGCAACCGAAATCCGGACGACGCCACTAGGTAGCGAGATCGTGGCCCAGATCAAACGGGTGCTGGATGAAACGCTTCGCCTGGAAGAAATCGCCACACAAAACCGGGATCCATTGAAGGGGCCGCTTCGTGTTGGGGTGATTTACACCATCGCCCCCTACCTCCTGCCAGCGCTGATCCCGGTGTTGCACAACCTGGCCCCTGAAATGCCCTTGTTTCTTAGAGAAGACTTTACAGCCAATCTATTGCCGGCTTTGAAAGAGGGAGAGTTGGATGTTCTGGTTCTTGCACTTCCGGTCGATCAGCCAGGGATTGTGACTCAGAAGGTTTATGAAGAACCTTTCCGGGTCGTTGTCCCTGCATCGCATGCCTGGTCAGCCCGGGAGTCTGTCGCGAATGACGAGCTCGAGGGGGAACAGCTGTTACTCCTTGGGAGTGGTAACTGTTTTCGGGACCAGGTGCTTGAGGCTTGCCCTAGGTTGCAGCGGGCTGAAGGCTTATCGGGGTCGCTAGAGGGCAGTTCGTTGGAAACGATCCGCCATATGGTCGCCAGCGGCGCTGGTGTTGCTGTGATGCCTAGCTCCGCGGCAGACCCCTTGGTGGGTCGAGAGCCCATGGTTAGAGTGTTACACTTTGATATCAAAACCCCCAAAAGCAAGGGTTCTGGCGAGATTGGTCGTACGGTGGGGCTCGCCTGGCGCGCAACCTTCCCGCGACCGAAAGCGATCGACGTTGTTCGCCAGGCTATTTTGTCCTGTGAGTTACCGGGGGTATCGACGAGTCGGTAGCTGCCCAGACTCCAGATGTTTCACGTGAAACCTTGATCCGTTTTTTAAAAAGTTCGCGATTAGTCGAGGCGAGTCTTAAGTCGGCTGGCAATTTCCCGATTGTCGACGTTCGGTTTATTGAGCCACTCACGTTGGGCGTTGGCCCATATAGGATCCGGAAAGTGTGAGTCATTCTTCCAGCGGGGAATCACATGCCAATGTACATGCGGTACCACATTGCCCAGACAGGCCAAATTGATCTTGTCGGGTTGCATCAGATCACGCAAAACCGATTCAGTTTCGTAAACCGCCTTCATCAGCGTCGAGCGATCTTCAAATGAGAGGTCGGTGATTTCTTGTGCATGCGAATTTAGAATGACGCGACAAAATCCGGGCCATGCAGGGTCGTTAACGGAAATTACCCTATATAAATCAGATAGATAGAGAATTTCTTCGCCTGTGGGCGCGCAAAGTGGGCAGGGTGAGGTCATGGTATGGCCGGACTCGATTAAATGCGTTAGAACGCTCAGTATAGCGTCAATTGTGCTAACCCGCGCCAGGCTTGGGTTTCAGCCGGACGGTTACAACGATGCTGCCCATGAATGGCAAAGTGACTTGCGTATTCGCCCAAAACAGCGTCTCTCTTTATACTTCGGAATCTACTTGAAAAATTTCCGACTCATGGATCTGCAAAAACTAACGAATGATGAGCTCGAGCATCTGCTCGAAGTGTTGCCTGAAGAAATTCGGCGCCGCGAAATGCAAAACGACGATGAGGTAGAAGCCGAACGTAGGAAGCGGAGTGTGTTCGCGAGTTTTGAAGAACTGGCAAAAAAGCAAGGCGTTAGTTTGGCCGATTTGTAATCGGCTTATAGGTTTCATAAAACAAGGGCAGCCTATGCTGCCCTTGTTTTTGGTCTTGGACGATGATGTCTTATAGCAAGACGCGTTCGATGCTACCGGTGTTGGCCCGATTCACGTAGTCGACCATCCAGTTATCGCCGAGAATATGCTTCGCGAGTTCGACCACAATGTAGTCAGCCTCTTCACCGGTATCATCGCGGAAGCGGGATAAACCTTGAAGGCATGATGGGCAGGAGGTCAGGACCTTGATGTCACCGGTAAAGCCATCGGCGCGGATCGCCTCGGTGCCCTTCACTAGTTCTTCCTGCTTACGGAAACGAACCTGGGTCGAGATATCCGGGCGGGTGACAGCCAATGTACCGGATTCGCCACAGCAGCGATCATTGAGTGGCACGTTGGTGCCCATCAATTCGCTCGTCACCTTGAGCGGTGCGTAGGTCTTCATCGGGCTGTGGCAGGGGTCATGGTACATGTAGCGTGTACCCCCAACACCATCCAGCTTCACGCCTTTTTCCATCAGGTATTCATGGATGTCGAGCAGGCGGCAGCCCGGGAAGATGCGCTCGAACTCGTATTTCTGCAACTGGTCCATACAGGTGCCGCAGGAGACGATGACCGTCTTGATGTCCAGATAGTTCAGTGTGTTGGCGACACGATGGAACAACACACGGTTATCAGTGGTGATGCGCTGTCCTTTGTCTTCCTGGCCAGCGGAGGTCTGCGGATAACCGCAGCATAAGTAGCCTGGGGGGAGGACGGTGGTGGCACCCACTTCATAGAGCATGGCCTGAGTCGCCAGCCCCACTTGCGAGAACAGCCGTTCCGAGCCGCAGCCCGGGAAGTAGAAGACCGCTTCCGACTCTTCGGGGCTCAGCTTGGGGTTTCGGATCACCGGAATGACTTTGTCGTCTTCAATGTCGAGCAACGCCCGGGCAGTGCGCTTAGGCAGATTGCCCGGCATTGGCTTGTTGATGAAGTTGATAATCTGCGTGCGAACAGGCGGCTTGTGCACGGTCGCGGGCGGATGTGCCGTTTGGCTCTGGATTAGATGCAGCGACTTGCCCAGCTTGTAGAGCTGGTTCTGTGCGGCGTAACCAAAGCGGATCATGGCTTCGCGGATGCCCTTGATAAAGGTCGGATCCTTAATCGTCAGGAAGGCCATCGCGGCCGCGGTCCCCGGGTTGAACTGTTGTTTGCCCTGCTTGCGCAGCAGATTGCGCATGGCGATGGTGACATCACCGAAGTCGATATCCACCGGGCACGGCTTCTCGCAACGGTGACAAACCGTGCAGTGCGCGGCGACATCATCGAACTCGGCCCAGTGGGCGAGTGATACGCCCCGGCGTGTTTGTTCTTCGTAGAGGAAGGCCTCGATCAGCAAGGAGGTGCCCAGGATCTTGTTGCGCGGCGAGTAGAGCAGGTTGGCGCGCGGCACGTGCGTCGAGCACACCGGCTTGCACTTGCCACAGCGCAGGCAGTCTTTGACCATCTCAGAGATTTCGCCGATGCCCGACTGCTCCATCACGATCGATTCGCTACCGATCAGGTTGTAGCTGGGCGTATACGCCATGTCGAGGTTGCCGCCGCGCATGAGCTTGCCGCGGTTGAAGTGGCCCTCCGGATCGACCTGTTCTTTATAGGCCCAGAAGGCCGCCATTTCGTTATCTTGCAGATAGTCGATCTTGGTAATGCCGATGCCATGCTCGCCAGAGATCACGCCGTCCAGCGAACGGGCCAGTAGCATGATGCGATCAACGGCCGCATTGGCCGTCTGCAGCATCTGGTAATTGTCGGAGTTGACCGGCAGGTTGGTATGAACGTTGCCATCACCCGCGTGCATATGCAACGCCACAAAGACCCGGCCGCGCAGCACTTCCTTGTGGATGGCGTTGATACGATCCAGGATCGGACGATAGACGTTGCCGTCAAAAATGTTTTCCAGGGCGGGCTTGAGTTCCTGCTTCCAGGACACCCGCACACTGTAATCCTGCAGGCGGTGGAACAGTACCGGATTCACGGCCCTGTTCTCAAGCGGCCCGGCGATTACACCCAGAGACGCAAAGGAGGCTTCGGCCTCGCCCAGCGGTGTGTCGAGGTGGTCGAGCAGCCACTGCCAGCGGGTGCGCACCTGCGCCACCAGTTCGAGCGCCTGCTGCGCCCGGTCACCGATCAGCACATCTTTGCCCACATTGGCATCGCCGGCATCGACGGCCAGGTTGCCGCTTAAATAGTTGGTGAGCGCATCACAAAGCGCCAGCTTATTGGCGATCGAAAGTTCGATGTTGATGCGCTCGATGCCGTCGCAGTAGTCGCCCATGCGCGGCAGCGGAATCACCACGTCTTCATTGAGCTTGAAGGCATTGGTATGTTTGGAGATCGCAGCCGTCCGCGAACGATCCAGCCAGAAGTTCTTGCGTTGTTCCGGGCTGACCGCAATAAAGCCTTCAGCCGAGCGCAGGTTACACATGCGAACCACATCAGAGGCGGCCTGCATGACGGCTTGCTCGTCATCACCGACCAGGTCGCCAATCAGCACCATCTTCGGGCGGCCATGGCGCTTGGCCTTAGTCGCATAGCCCACGGCCTTCAGGTAGCGCTCGTCCAGATGTTCCAGACCGGCCAACAGCACGCCGAGGTTACGACCACCGCCATTGGGTTTGAAGTAATCGGTAATCTCGACAATGGCCGGGACGGCTTCGCGCACCTGACCAAAAAATTCCAGACACACGGTGCGCGTATGCGCCGGCATCTTGTGCAATACCCAGCGGGCAGCAACGATGATGCCATCAGTGCCTTCTTTCTGCACGCCCGGCACGCCGCCGAGGAACTTGTCCGTTACATCCTTGCCCAGACCGATCTTGCGGCAGGCGGCACCCGCGATGCTGAGGATTTCTTCACTCAGCAGCTTCTTGCCGTGGGCATCAAAACGCTTGAGGCGGAAGCGAACGGTTTCCTGTTCGTGGATCTTGCCCAGGTTGTGGTCGAGGCGTTCGACCTCCAGCCAGTTGCCATCCGGAGTGACCATCTTCCACCAGGCCAGGTTGTCCAGTGCCGTACCCCACAGCACGGCCTTTTTGCCGCCAGCGTTCATGGCAATGTTGCCACCGATGCACGAGGCCTCTGCCGAGGTCGGGTCAACCGCAAAGACCAGGCCCGCCTGTTCGGCGGCCTCGGAAACGCGTTTGGTCACCACGCCCGCACCGGTACGCACGGTACCGACGGCATGGTCGACGCCCGGTAGGTTTACAAACTCGACCGGTGCAATATCAATCAATTTTTCGGTGTTAATCACAACCGAGTCCGCGGTCAGCGGGACAGCGCCACCGGTATAACCCGTGCCACCCCCGCGCGGGATGATGGTCAGTCCCAGCTTGATGCAGTCGCGCACCAGCGGGCCGATCTCGTCTTCAGTATCCGGGTAGAGCACTACAAAGGGGTACTCGACACGCCAGTCAGTGGCATCGGTGACATGCGAGACACGAGCCAGGCCATCAAAGGCAACGTTGTCCTTACGCGTGTGCTTGCTTAATGTGCGCAGAACCTTGCGGCGGCGCGCCGCCGTGGATTGCAGATGCTCGGCAAAGTGGTCGATGGCCTTACCGGTGGCCTTAAGTAGCTGGGCCACCTTTTCATTGCCGTCGCGGCGTTTTTCGATTTCGGCCACCCGGTGGCGCAGCGCGGCGATCAGCGCCGATTGGCGCTGCGGATTCTTCAGTAGATCGTCTTCCAGGTACGGGTTACGCTGTACCACCCAGATATCGCCCAGCACCTCATAGAGCATGCGGGCTGAACGACCGGTTACGCGCTCGCTTCGTAACTCGTCGAGGATGGCCCAGTTCTCCTGGCCGAGCAGGCGAATCACCACCTCGCGGTCAGAGTACGAGGTGTAGTTGTAGGGGATCTCGCGGAGGCGTGCGTTCATGATGGGGTGCCGACATAAAGGCCATTTTTGAACCCCGTATTGTAGCGCATCGGTATAATGCCATCACGCGCCGGCGTGGCTTTTCAGGCAGTATGGCTGCCGTTTTCAGCCCTACTCGGTGTGTGCCTTTTTTCACGCTTTTCAGATGCCCCACCGAGTTGCCATGACCGCCAAGAATGATGTGCCTTTTCCATTGACCGAGTACCTGCGCCGTATCGAGGCGGCCGAGGTCTATGACGTGGCCATCGAATCACCGCTGGATTTTGCGCCGAATCTGTCGGCGCGCCTTGGCAATGAGGTCTTTTTCAAGCGGGAAGATCAGCAACCGGTCTTCTCGTTCAAATTGCGGGGCGCCTATAACAAGATGGCAAAGCTGTCAGCCGAATCGCTCAAACGGGGCGTGGTGGCCGCCTCTGCCGGTAATCATGCGCAGGGGGTGGCGCTTTCGGCCCAGAAGTTGGGGTGCCGTGCCGTCATCGTGATGCCCACCACCACCCCGGGCATCAAGGTCAACGCGGTGCGTTCGCGCGGTGGCGAGGTGGTGCTGTTCGGTGATTCTTTTGATGATGCCTATAACGAGGCGCGCCGCCTGGAGCGGGAGGAAGGACTCACCTTTGTGCATCCCTTCGATGACCCGGACGTTATCGCCGGTCAGGGCACGGTGGGCCTGGAGATTCTGCGCCAGCACCCCAAGCCCATTGAAGCCATTTTCTGCTGTGTCGGCGGCGGTGGCCTGATCGCCGGCGTCGCGGCAGCAGTGAAACTGGTGCGCCCCGAGATCAAGGTGATCGGCGTCGAGGCAGTCGATGCCGATGCCATGGCCCGGTCGCTTGCGGCTCATGAAAGGATTCGACTTGACCAAGTCGGGTTGTTTGCCGATGGCGCCGCCGTCAAAGAGGTCGGTGCCGAGTGTTTCCGCGTGGCGGAGCGATTCGTCGATGAGATGATTCTGGTCGATAACGATGCCATTTGTGCCGCCATCAAGGATGTCTTTGAAGACACCCGCTCGGTGCTCGAACCGGCCGGTGCGCTGGCCGTTGCCGGTATGAAAGCCTGGGCGGCTAAAACGGGTACCCAGGGCAAAACCCTCGTGGCCGTGGCCTCGGGCGCCAACATGAACTTCGACCGGCTGCGTTTTGTGGCCGAACGGGCCGAGTTGGGTGAACAGCGCGAAGCGATTCTGGCGGTGACACTCCCGGAAAAGCCGGGTGCGTACCGTAAGTTTCTGGCGTTACTCGGCAGCCGCAGCATCACCGAATTCAACTACCGCTACAACGACCCCGGCGCGGCGCACGTTTTCGTGGGTATTCAGACGGCCAAACGCGCTGAAGTGACGGCGCTGGTCGATATGCTCAAGGCCGAAGGCTATGCGGCGCTGGATCTAACTGACGACGAAATGGCCAAGCTGCATGTGCGTTACATGGTGGGCGGTCATACGCCGCGTGAAGAAGCCGGGGTCGCGATGCAGGAACTTATCTATCGCTTCGAGTTTCCCGAGCGGCCGGGCGCACTTATGCGTTTTCTCGAGAACATGAGTGCCGGCTGGAATATCAGCCTGTTTCATTATCGTAATCATGGTGCGGACTTCGGCCGTGTGCTGGTGGGTTTCCAGGTGCCGGCAACGGACATGGCCGCCTTCGAGGCCTTCTTGGCTGGCCTGGGTTATCCGTACCGCAACGAGTCGGATAACCCGGCTTACCGGCTCTTTCTGGCCTAGGATTTCATCGGCTCAAAGACCGACGGGGCACACGGTATGTACGAAACCACCCTCTATCTGCTGGCCGGTGCCATCGTGCTACTCGGGTGGTCTTGCGGTCGCCTCTTTCCGAAAATTCCCGATTCGGGGGGCGTGCAAGGGGTTCGCTTCTGGTTAGCGTTAGTGCTGGTGGTGGCACTCGATCGTGTGCTGAACACCGCTTTCTTTACCGTCGAAACGTCCCTTTATGATCAGCCGGATGCTATCCGGGCTTTTCTTGGTGCGGCCCTGCTGTATGGGCTCACCGGCGTTGTATTACGCCAGTCGACGGCGCGATCTGATTAACCGAGCTAGAGCACGAGGCCTTTTTCGGTAATCCAGCCGTCCAGAGCCACGTCGTGTGCCTGCGGGCGGATGTCATCGAGTAACTGCCCCGAGAAGAGCACCCCGATCGCCTTGGCGCCCGGCAATAGCGGCATCGTCCGGTCATAGTACCCACCCCCATAGCCCAGGCGAAATCCCGCTTGATCCAGCCCTAGACAAGGAATGAACAGCATCTTGGGTGTGACCCTTTTATCCGGGTTGGCGGGGGGTGCCACAATGCCTGCCTCGTCGAGGGTCGGGCGGATGTTCGGATCCCACAGATAGAAATCCAGCGGAGCATCGGGGGTGTTCACCCGCGGCAGGCAGACCTGCACGCCCGCGGCATACCACTCATGCATGAGGGGGGCGATATCGGGTTCCTTGGCCATGGGCGCATAAAAGGCAAAGGGCGAAGGCGGCGGGTGAAAATGATCTTCTAGTATGTCGCAGATGCGTCGGCTTAATTGCGCATGATCCTCGGTCGATAGCTGACGACGCCATGATTTCATGCGGGTACGCAGCGTACTGCGATAGAATTTTTCATCGTTGACGTTCGGCATAGTCCGGACAGTAACATAACCGTTTGCCGTGCCCATCCCTCCTGGTTGACTGACTCATGTTGAAGCAAATTTTCCGCACGATTGATATGCGTGCATTTCGTGTCATTGCCGTGCTGGGTGCGCTGACGGCCATCGTACATCCGGTTCTGGCGCAGGATGCGACATATGCGAGCGCCCGCGATGCCGCGCAAAAGGGGCAGCTGGGCAAGGTCGAGCAACTCTATCCCCAGCTGAAAGAGCATGAGTTAGCGCCCTATGTCGAATCCTGGATGCTTAAACCGCAACTCAGCTCTGATAGCCCACAGATTCGCGCATTTCTGAAAAAGTACGAGGGCCAGAGGCCGGCGGAATTGCTGCGTGCCGACTGGATCCGTGCTCAGGCCCGGCAAGCCAACTGGGCACTGGTTGCCCAGCAGGGACCATTGATGCTGCAACCGGAACTGGATGTGCAGTGCTATAGCCTGCTTCCGCGGGTCAATAACGGTGATGGCGCTGCGCAGGATCAGGCACGGGTCCTCTGGGCGACGACGGTAGAAACCCCCGAAGCCTGTCAGATTCTCTTTGAAGCTATGGCAGCGAACAACGGGCTTAGTATGTCCGAGGGCTGGTTGCGTGCCCGCCGCCAGGTGGCTCTTAATAAGCCGACTCAGGCGCGGCTCACCCTATCTATTATGCGGATAACGGGTAATGAAGCAGCCGGCGGTCTGGATGCGGCATTGAATAAACCCCCTATCTACCTAGAGCGTGTGGGCGTGCCGACCGATGAAACCCAGAAAGAGCTTGCCACGCTGGCGCTGGTTCGCATGGCACGTAATGCACCGGACAGTGCCATCGGAGCAGTGAAGCGCTATGGTGGCAGTTTAGATAAGGCCCAGCAGGAATACGTCTGGGGTGTTATCGGCTGGCAACTGGGCATTCAGCAAAGCCCGGAGGCGCTTAATGCGGTGCGGATGAGCGGCACGGTGCTGTTGCCGGATGACGCGATGGCCTGGCGGGTCCGCGTGGCCTTACGCGCACAGGATTGGCGGCTGGTGCAGGCCGACATTGATGCCATGCCTGAGCCCATGGTCAGCGCCCCAGAGTGGGTTTACTGGAAAGGCCGTGCGTTCAAGGCCCTGGGTCGTGATGGTGCAGCTAGCGAACAGTTCAAACGAATTGCCGGCCAGCCCAATTTTTATGGAGTGTTGGCTGCCGAAGAACTGGGTAACCGAGCGCAGGTGCCGCAGCAGGCCGAGCCGGCCAGCGCCGACGAGATGCGTTATGTTGAAAGTCAACCGGGAATCCGTCGTGCGCTGGCTTTTTACCGGGTCGATCAGCAGCGGGACGGTGTCAAGGAGTGGAGCTGGGCGCTGCGTGGCATGAGTGACCGGCAGCTTCTGGCGGCAGCCGAACTGGCACACCGGAATCAGATCATTGACCGGTCGATCAGCGCAGCGGACCGGACCAAGGCGGAACATAACTACCAGCTACGTTTCCCGACCCCCTATGCCGACAAGATCGTGCCGCACTCGGATCGGCAGAATCTGGATAAGGCCTGGGTGTATGGCCTGATGCGCCAGGAAAGCCGCTTTGTCACCAAGGCACGTTCCAACGTGGGTGCGGCCGGCCTGATGCAGGTGATGCCGGCGACCGGCAAATGGGTGGCCAACAAGATCGGCGTCAAACTGGGGCCCGGTGACCTGCACGATCCCGACACCAACGTCATGCTTGGCACTACCTACATGCGCCTGGTGCTGGAAAGCCTTGATAACCATCCGGTTCTGGCCTCGGCGGCCTATAACGCTGGCCCGGGCCGAGCCCGCAAATGGCGTGATGTGAAGCCGCTCGAGGGTGCGATCTATGCCGAAACCATCCCCTTCTCCGAAACCCGTGACTACGTCAAAAAAGTCATGAGCAATGCCGTGTTCTATCAGACCGTCATGACCGGCTCATCGCCCTCGCTCAAGATCATGCTGGGCACCATCGGGCCCAAGTCCAGCCCCTCGGGTGGCGTAACGGATTTGCCCTGAAATGCCTTAAAATAACCGGCAAACACCAGTAACCCGAAGATCAGATGATCGACCAAGGAAAACGCATGCTGACGAATAAGAAAATTCTCCTCATTGGTGGCACCGGTTTTGTTGGGCGCCATCTGGCGCGTGTGCTGGTCGATGCAGGGGTTCAGGTCACGATCCCGACCCGTCGTTACGAGAAGAATCGCGACGTCACTATGCTGCCCAGCGTCACGCTGGTCGAAGCGGATGTCCGTGACGAGGGTGTGATCGCCCGACTGGCCGCAGGCCAGGATGCGGTCATTAACCTGGTGGGTATTCTTCACGGTTCCACCCCGGCCATTCCCTACGGGCCGGAGTTCGCGGCGGCCCACGTGGAACTGCCGCGCAAGATCGTTGAAGGCTGCAAGACTGCAGGCGTGAAGCGTTTGTTGCACATGAGCGCGCTGAATGCCGACAAGAATGCACCCTCGGAATACCTGCGCTCTAAAGCGGCTGGTGAAGCTGTGATTCGTGAGCCGGGTCTGATCACCACCATCTTCCGTCCCTCGGTGATCTTTGGTGCGCGCGATTCGTTCATCAACACCTTCGCCAGCCTGCTGAGCAAGCTGCCGTTCATGCCGCTGGGTTGTGCCGATGCGCGCTTCCAGCCGGTGTCGGTGGATGACGTGGCCAAGGCTTTTGCCCAGGCACTGGATACGCCAGCTACCGAGGGTCAGACCTATGACCTCTGTGGCCCGACGGTTTACACGCTCAAGGAACTGGTCGAATACACGGCCGATGTGCTCGACGTGCGTTGTCGCATCATTCCCCTTTCGGAAAACCTGGCCTACTTCCAGGCTGCGCTTTTGTCGCTGTTGCCGAACAAGATGATGTCGGCCGACAACATTCGTTCGATGCAGGTCGACAGCGTGTGCAGTGGTGGCTGCAAAACACCGCCTAACTGGAATCCTGAACCACTGGAAGCCGTGGCACCGCTTTATCTGCTGGGTAGTGGCGATACCGTCCAGTTCGACGATTACCGCAGCCGCGCCGGGCGCTAAGTCTCCGGTGCCGCGCTTCGGATCCTAAAGCGCTGGTCATGAAGATCTACACGGTTGGAGGTGCGGTGCGCGACCGTCTGCTGGGTTTGCCGCCCGGCGACCGCGATTATGTGGTGGTCGGTGCTTCCCCGGCGGACATGCTCGCCGCTGGTTACACGCCGGTGGGCAAAGACTTCCCGGTCTTTTTACACCCGACAACGCACGAAGAATATGCGCTCGCCCGCACCGAGCGTAAGAGCGGCCATGGTTACCATGGCTTTCAGGTGTATGCCGCGCCCGATGTGACGCTTGAAGAGGATCTGGCACGCCGTGATCTCACCATCAATGCCATCGCCGAAGAGACGGATGGTACCTTGATTGACCCTTACGGCGGGCAGCAGGATCTGCAGGCGAAAATCCTGCGCCATGTCAGCCCGGCTTTTGCTGAAGACCCGGTGCGTATTCTGCGTCTGGCCCGCTTTGCTGCACGTTTCCCGCAATTTACGGTCGCCCCCAAAACCCGCGCGCTGATGCAGCACATGGTGCGCGCCGGCGAAACAAAGCACCTGGTGGCCGAGCGCGTTTGGCAAGAAGTCTCGCGCGGGCTCATGGCCGAACAGCCAGCACGAATGCTGGCCGAACTCGAAACCTGTGGTGCCACCGCTGACATTTTTCCTGATCTGCCGGCTGGCCCAGATAGCTCCAATCGTCTAAACGAAGCGGCCCGCCGGGGCGTGCCGTTGCCGGTGCGCGTGGCCGTTTGGCTTGCCCAAGGCAGCCCCGAACAGGTGGCCGCACTGGCTGATCGGCTGCGGCTGCCTAGTGAGTGTCGCGATCTGGCATTGTTGCTGGTCCGCCATCGCGCAGCCCTGCTATCCCCCGATTCCCTGAGCGCCGAGGATCAGCTCGACACCCTCGAACGCTGTGATGCCTTGCGCCGACCGGAGCGTTTCCAAATGCTGCTGACCGCCCTGTCCATCGTGGGCGCTAAAGCCGATGTGGCGGATCACTGGCAAAAAGCTCAATCCGCCGCTGCCGCGGTCGATGCCGGTGCCATCGCCCTTGCGGTGCGCACCCAGGAACACATCGCCACGCGTATTCGCGAGGCGCGCATTGAAGCCCTGCAGCATCTAGCCTGAGGTAATCCCTTTGAACGACGCCCTCTCTCTTGAAGTCATCAGCCGCTATCCCAGCAAAGGCAAACGCCGTACACCGTTGCTGTTTGTGCACGGCGCCTTTACCGCCGCCTGGGTCTGGTCTGAACATTTCCTGGAGTGGTTTGCCGAGCGCGGCTGGCCGGCACATGCCGTGTCTGTGCGCGGCCACGGTGGTAGCGAAGGGCATGAGCAACTCGGTAACTGGGGCATTGATCACTTCGTGGCCGACGTTCTGCAGGTGATCGAAGAGCTCGGCGAGCCCCCGGTGCTGATTGGCCACTCCATGGGTGGGTTTGTGGTGCAGAAGTGCCTCGAGAAAGAGGTTTTCCCCGCCGCTGTGCTGATGTGTTCCGTGCCGCCCCGCGGTCTGATTGCCAGCTCTATGTCGCTGCTCTGGTCACGCCCCGACATGCTGGGCAACCTCTCGCAGCTCATGACCGGCGGCCCGATCGATATCGATGCGCTCAAAGACGCCCTCTTCGCCCAACCGGCCTCGCTCACCGATCTGCAGCGCTACCTGATGCTTTCGCAGATGGAGTCGCAGCGCGCCATCTGGGATATGACCATGTTCAACCTGATCAACCCGGAGCGTTTACAGCCCACGCCCAAGCTGATCATCGGCGCTGAACTGGATCACATCATTCCGGCCAATCAGGTGCGCGATACCGCGGACGTGTATGGTGTGGAACCTGTCATTTTCCCGGGCATGGGCCACGGCCTGATGCTGGAGCGGGATTGGGATCACGTGGCTAGCGTGATCAATGACTGGTTGAAGGC
>CAZRYZ010000021.1:0-1227 GCA_964604465.1 uncultured Dechloromonas sp.
CTCTTACGCTTGCCCATGGTGGCCATCCATTCACGGAGCGCCGAAATGGTGATTTCACGGCCGATGATGATGATCGTGACAATTTCACTGACCCGGCCATCCGCAACCAGCAGTACAAGTGCGGTCGAGACAATCAGTTTATCGGCGACCGGATCCAGGAATGCGCCGAAATTGGACGTCTGATTCCATTTGCGAGCGAGATACCCATCCAGCCAATCCGTGACTGCCGCAATGATGAAAAGCCATGCGCTCCAGTGGTTACGGGTGACTTCTTCCCAGGGCGGCAGGTTCGGGTTAAAGGCAACCACCAGCAAGGGAATACAGGCGATGCGCGCCCAGGTAAGGATTAATGGCAAATTCATCATGCGCGTATTATCAGCGATCTTGCAGCGCTGTGTGCACCCGTTCTGCTAATTCATTACTCATACCGGGCACCGCAGCAATGGCTTCGATGCTGGCGACCTTGATCGCGGACACGCTCCCGAAGCAGGTAATGAGTGCCTTGCGTCGTTTGGGGCCGATCCCGGAAATCTCATCCAGGCGGGAGCTGATTCGCGCTTTCTGGCGCCGTCCCCGATGCCCGGTCAGTGCAAAACGGTGCGCTTCATCACGAATTTCCTGCACAAGATGTAGCCCGGGGTCATCCGGGTTCAATTGCAATGGCTCACGTTCATCGGCAAAGACCAGGGATTCCAGTCCGGGTTTGCGACCCAAGCCTTTGGCAACGCCGACAAGGGGTTGATCACTCAACCCTAGTTCGGTGAGCGCCTCGAGGGCTTTTGCCACCTGGCCTTTACCGCCGTCGATCAGGAGTAGATCAGGTCGAACCGCTTCCTCGCTCTGCTCGCTCGGTTTATAACGGCGATATACGGCCTGGTGGATTGCTGCGTAATCATCGCCGGGCGTGATGTCCGTGATATTGAAACGACGGTACTCCGAGCGACGCATGCCACCGCCCTCCTTCTCGTCGGAAATCCAGACCACACAGCTGGCCACTGCTGCCTCACCCTGGGTGTGGCTGATATCAAAACACTCAATGCGCTTCAATTGTTCGATGCCCAACCCTGCCTGCTGCAGCGACTGAAGCAAAGCGCCCTGGCGTTGTCCCTGAAGGGTCTGCATCTGACGGCGCTGCCCTAAGGCCAGGCCGGCGTTGTTGATGGCCAGCTCGACCCAGGCTTTGTGCTGGGAAAAATGGGGCTGATCGATCGGCAGCGGCCGACCGAG
>CAZRYZ010000021.1:1327-21065 GCA_964604465.1 uncultured Dechloromonas sp.
CCCAGGCTTTGTGCTGGGAAAAATGGGGCTGATCGATCGGCAGCGGCCGACCGAGAATCCCGGCCAGCGTTTCGACCACCGTCTCTTCGACCGGGACATTCACCAGTACCTTGCCCGGAGCCGGGTGGACGGCGTAATGGGATTCGACAAAGGCCGAGAGCACTTCGCTCAGACTGGCCTGCTCTAGCTGGTTGCTGTTTTGCGGGAACTGGGGGCGATCGCCCAGATGCCTGCCGCCACGCACCATGGCCAGGTTCACACAGAGGCTACCACCCTGCTCCACGGCCACGATGATGTCGATATCTTCTGCCTGGTGGCTGTCCATGATCTGGGTATCCTGTGCCCGGTACAGCGCCTGGATCTGATCACGAAACTGGGCGGCCTGCTCAAAGGCCAGATGCTCCACGGCTTGTTCCATCAGCGTGGTCAGCCGCTGGATGATCTCCTGTTCGCGCCCCTGAAGAAACAGACCGGCGGCTTTGACATCTTCGGCGTAAGCCTCTGGGCTGATCTGCCCGACGCAGGGTCCGGAACAGCGTTTGATCTGATAGAGCAGACAGGGTCGGGTCCGGTTATTGAAGACTGAGGCTTCGCAGGTGCGTAAGCGGAATATTTTCTGCAGCAGATGCACGGCCTGACGCACCGACCAGGCATTCGGATAAGGGCCGAAATAATCGGCGTTGTTCGAAAGTGAACCCCGGTGCAGACCAATCATCGGCCAGTCTTCACGCGTCAGGCGGATGTACGGGTACGACTTGTCGTCCCGGAACAGGATGTTGTACTTGGGTCCCAGTTCCTTGATCAGATGGTTTTCAAGGAGGAGCGCTTCGGATTCCGATGGGGTGGGTGTTACCTCAAGGCGAGCGACCTTGCTCACCATCAGCGCGATGCGCGGACTGCTCAGGTTCTTGGCGAAGTAGGATGAAACCCGGTTCCTGAGATTGCGGGCCTTGCCAACGTAGAGCACCTGGCCATCTTCAGCCAGAAAGCGATACACCCCTGGCCGCTCAGGCAGCGTCCGTACCTGATCCTGCAGGGGGTGATTCATGAGGGTGCTTTTACAGAGAGCGAACCAGGGCTAACGCCGCCTGATAGCGGGCATCAGCTTCCAGCTGGGTCCGGGTCAGTGGACGATCCGTTCCTAAGCCGACACCACCCAGCAGGTTTGGAATCCGGGCCGCGCGTTCAGGGTGCATAACGGGTCCCCACTCGGCTATCAGAGCATCGACAAAGTCCGGCTTATTACAGACGAGCAGCACATCGCAACCTGCATCCCAAGCGGCGTTCGCGCGATCAATAATGGTGCCCGCGACGCTGGCACCTTCCATCGATAGATCATCGCTGAAGATGATGCCGTCAAACTGGCACTCGAGTCGAAGCTTTTCCAGCCAGCGGGGCGAGAAGCCAGCAGGTCGTTCATCGAGTACCGGGTAGATCACATGAGCAGGCATCACCGCATCGAGCCCCAACTCGTGATAAGGCTGCATATCGGCCTCGATCTCGGCCATGCTCCGCTCATCCACAGGGATCGCCACGTGCGAATCCGCTTCGACCCAACCATGGCCCGGGAAGTGCTTACCGCAGGACCCCATTCCACCCTGCTTCAGACCGCGGATGAGTGCTGTGGCGAGGCGCGACACAATCTGGGGGTCTTTGGAAAAGCTGCGGTCACCGATGACGCTACTGCGTCCCCAGTCCAGATCCAGCACCGGTGTAAATGAAAAGTCGACACCATGCGCCCGCAGTTCTGCAGCAAGCACTAGACCGACAGCTTCAGCAGCCTCGTCAGCCGCATTCTTGTCCCGGGTGAAGAGTTCGCCAAGGGTGCGCATGGCGGGAAGCCGGGTAAAGCCTTCACGGAAACGCTGCACCCTGCCCCCTTCATGATCAACCGTAATCGGAAGCGGCGGATTGCGTAACTGCTGGATCTCCTGTGTCAACGCGGATAGCTGCACCGGATCCTGATAGTTGCGCGAGAAGAGAATGACACCACCTACCAGAGGGTGCCGCAGTCGACGTTTGTCTTCGTCATTCAGGGTCAGGCCTTCCACATCAATCATCAGAGGACCATAAGCAAGGGGCTGGTTCATAGCTTCTCCACAACAACAAAGGCAAGCGCATGATCCACCTCATCGGAAATTGATAGGTGGATCTGCAGGGAACGCTGACCAATCCATTCGGCCAGTGCGGGTTCGAAACTGAAAAAAGGTTTGCCGAGGCCATCGTGTTCGACACGGATCGCCGGCAACAACACCGGTGCCCGCAAACCGGTACCCAGTGCTTTGGCCAGGGCTTCCTTGGCCGCAAAACGTTTGGCCACAAAGCGTTCGCGTGATGGTGCGGCATCCGCTTCGGCGACCTCGTCGGGGTGCAATAAATGGCGTACGCCCCGATCCGGGTGTCGGGATAGGAGCTCACCTATCCGCTGGACAGAAACAATGTCGGTGCCGATGCCCTGAATCATAAAAGGTAGCAAATTAACTGAGGCTAACCGCTTCGCGCATGAGGCGCTTCATCTCAGCCACCGCCTCGCGCAGACCCACGAATACCGAGCGGCTCACAATGGCATGACCGATATGCAACTCACGGATACCGGGCAAGGCGGCTATCGGTTGAACGTTGTAGTAATTGAGTGCATGGCCTGCATTGAAGCGCATGCCAAGCGCGCGGATCTGCTGCCCTGCTGCGGCAACCCGTTGGAGTTCGGTCTGCACTGCCGGGCGTTCGATGTCACGACCCGCCGCGTGGAAGGCATGTGCATAGGGTCCGGTGTGGATTTCACAGACCTGGACGCCAATCCGGGAAGCAGCCTCAACCTGAGCAGGTTCGGCATCAATAAAGGCGCTGGTCACAATGCCGGCGTCGCGAAGTCGTCCGACAATAGCGGCGAGGCGCTGCTCCTGGCCTGCAATATCAAGTCCCCCTTCGGTGGTAACTTCCTGGCGCCCTTCGGGAACCAGCATCGCCATTTCCGGCCGGAGTTCACAGGCAATGTCGACCATTTCATCGGTTGCAGCCATTTCCAGATTCAGTTTGATCTGGGTGAGATCACGCAGTTTTCGCACATCGGCATCCTGAATGTGCCGGCGGTCTTCGCGTAAGTGAACGGTGATGCCATCCGCGCCACCCAGATGGGCTTCGACAGCAGCCCACACAGGATCCGGTTCATAGGTTCGCCGTGCCTGACGTAAGGTAGCGACGTGATCAATATTGACGCCTAGTTCGATCATGGTTGGTGCTCGGTAATTCCTGAGGGCTGTGATGAGTATCAGGGTGCAAATACAACGCCGACCCGTTACAGATCAGCGAGGTCTTCAAAGAGTCGACGACTATGAAGTTGCCGACCGTTCAGGTAAAACGCCATCAGGCTTCGCATGAGCTGTTTGCTTTCGCTCAGCGTCACCGGATCGCCAAAGAGATCCGCTGCCATATTGTGCAGGGTCTGGCCGCTTATTGTACCGGCCAGCGCCGAAGAATCGGCAATCTGACGTGGGCCGGATTCCATCTCATAAAGATATCGTGCCGATGGGGAGATGGGCTTTCCTGCCGTATCCTGATCAAGCATCAGGCCATAACCGAGTTCAGCCAGTAAAGACTTTTCAAAGCAGCGCAAACTGGCCGAGTGCCGCTCAGCCGCATCGGCGCTCTCGGCAAGCGCCTGAAGGGTCTGGGCATAATGATCAAAGATGCGCTCATGGGCATCATCCCGGGGGAGCAGGTTGAGCAGAAGCTCATTGAGATAGTAGCCACACAACAGGGAGCGGCCGGCCAGCAGGGGTTGCCCCCCTTGCCATTCGGCACTGTGCAGTGTGACGACCTCCCCCTTGCCACTCCAGGTCATCTCCAACGGCTGGAAGGCCATGAGTACACCGCGCATGGCCGATCGTGGACGACGAACCCCTTTGGCAACCAGTGCGACCCGACCGAAATCGCGGGTAAACGCCTCAAGCACCAGGCTGGTTTCCCGATAGGGACGGCTATGCAGAACAAAGGCGGCCTGGCGATCGACTTTAACGGGGCGCATGGCAGCTCGATCCGGATCGGGAGCTTGGGCTTATTCGTAACCTAGGGAGCGCAACAGCCGCTCGTCATCGGCCCAGCCGGACTTTACCTTGACCCAGAGCTCCAGATAGACCGTCCCCCCGAAGAGTCGCGTCATATCCTGTCGGGCTTCAGTGGCAATCCGTTTCAGGGTTTCACCCCCCTTGCCAATGACGATGGGCTTATGAGACTCCCGGTCCACCACAATGGCAGCGAAGATGCGTCGTAGCTCACCCTCGGTCTCGAACTTCTCGATTTCAACCGTTGTTGCGTACGGCAGCTCATCGCCCAGCAGGCGGAACAGTTTTTCACGAATATATTCTGCCGCCAGGAAGCGTTCGCTGCGGTCGGTCAGCGTTTCCGGGTCGTACAGAAAGCCTTGCTGTGGCAATGCCTGGCGGATCTCGGCCAGCAGTGCATCGGCCTGCGTACCCTTTTCGGCACTGACCGGCACAACGGCTGCCCAGTCATGCACGTCGGCCATCTTGGCGATGAAAGGCAATAGGGCGCTTTTATCCTTGATCTCATCGATTTTGTTGATGACCAGAATGACCGGCTTGTCTTTTGGCAGCAAGGCCACGACTTTTTTGTCCTGATCACCAAAGCGATCGGCTTCAATAACCAGACAGATGACATCGACCTCTTGCAGTGCCTGCGTCACACCGCGGTTCATCGTCCGGTTGAGGGCGGAACTGTGTTTGGTCTGAAAGCCCGGCGTATCAACGAAGACATACTGGGCATCATCATCAGTACGAACGCCCATAATCCGGTGGCGTGTAGTCTGTGCCTTACGGGAAGTAATGCTCAGCTTTTCACCAATCAAGCGGTTGAGCAAGGTCGATTTGCCCACATTTGGGCGACCCACCAGGGCCACCAGTCCAGCCGGCTCTAGAGATATCGGTGCGGTGATTTCAGTTGATTCGGTCATGATGAGCGACCCTTCTTGAGAGCGACCGGTTCGGGCATGGTCTGCAGTTTCAATAGCACTTGTTCGGCTGCCTGCTGTTCAGCAGCCCGACGGGTAATCCCTTCGCCTGAGGCAGAGACCTCAAGCTGCGGAATGCGGCAGACCACCTGAAAACGTTGTGCGTGTGCCGCGCCGCTGACTTGAGGGGCCTCGTAGGCAGGCAATGCAAAGCGGCGACCTTGCAACCATTCCTGCAAGCGCGTTTTCGCATCTTTGGCTGATGGAAGCTGATTCAGATTAATGGCGGCAATTCTGGATGAAAACGACGCCAGAATGACCTGACGCGCCCGCTCAAAGCCACCTTCACGCCAGATAGCGCCGTAAAGAGACTCGACCGTATCAGCCAGTATCGATGGCCGGTGTTGGCCGCCACTCTTAAGCTCCCCTTCTCCCAGGCGGAGATAGCGGTGCAGCCCCAACTCTTCAGCCACCAGAACCAGTTGATCCTGGCAAACCAGGTTGGCCCGCAAGCGGGACAGATCACCCTCGGGCAAATCTGGAAAAGCCAGGTACAGCGCCTCTGCCACCACTGCGTTCAGGATCGAATCACCGATGAACTCCAGACGCTCATAATGAGTACGCCCGAAGCTCCGGTGAGTCAGCGCCTGCTCCAGAAGAGACGTATCTGCAAAGACATAGCCAATTGTTGCCTCAAGCGCCGCAAATTGCTGCCGGGAAGTAGCAGGAGGTGACATGGATCTGGAGGGCGCCCTGGTCATGGCAAAAAAATCAGTGGAATGAACCGATACGCCCCAGATCACCCCAGTGGAACCAGATGAAGAAGGCCTTACCGACGATGTTTTCATCGGGCACAAAGCCCCAGACTCGGCTGTCCTTACTGTTATCGCGGTTATCACCCATCACGAAATACTGACCAGCGGGAACCGTACAGGTAAAACCGGCACTGTCATACCGGCACTGTTCCCGATGGGGAAACCGAACAACATCTGGCACAAACGAAGGGGCGTTGGTGTCATTCAGGGTGTCATAGGAGACATCGCCCAGGGTCTCGCGATAACGGCGCGAGTAATAGAGACGATCCGAATGGAGATAGTCCGGTTCAGCAACCCGCGGCACCGGAACCCCATTAATACTGAGCTGCTTATCCTGATAACTTACCGTGTCGCCCGGCAGGCCGACCACACGCTTGATGTAATCCACGCTGGGTTCGGGCGGATAACGGAAAACGACCACATCGCCCCGCTCAACCGCTTTGCCCCGGGTGATTTCTGTCCCGACAATCGGCAGACGCAGGCCATAGGTGAATTTGTTGACCAGAATAAAATCGCCCACCTGCAGGGTGGGAATCATGGAACCGGAGGGAATCTTGAACGGTTCAACGACAAATGATCTCAGCGCAAATACGGCCAGAATCACCGGAAAGAGGCTGGCGCCCCACTCCACCCAGATCGGATTGCTGGCACCCGGTGCCCGTAATTTACGGGCATAGAGCACATCAATTAACCACAGAATACCGGTGGCCATCGTGACCAGAAACAGGATCAGTGCAAAGTTCATTCAGTTATCCATTCGTATCGTCTGAGGTGCTTTACTTGCCATCCACTCGGAGAACCGCCAGGAAGGCTTCCTGCGGGACCTCGACCGTACCGATCTGCTTCATCCGCTTTTTACCGGCCTTCTGTTTTTCTAGAAGCTTCTTCTTGCGCGAAATATCACCGCCGTAACACTTGGCCAGAACATCCTTGCGCATCGCCTTCACTGTTTCGCGCGCAATGATCTGCGCCCCCAGGGCTGCCTGAATGGCCACATCGTACATCTGTCGAGGAATCAGTTCTCGCATTTTGCTGACCAGCTCGCGGCCACGGTAAACCGAGCTTGAGCGGTGAACAATCAGGGACAGGGCATCAACCTTATCCCCGTTAATGAGCACATCCAGCTTCACCATGTCAGCCGGACGGTATTCCTTGAACTCGTAATCGAGAGAGGCATAACCCCGCGATACCGATTTCAGCTTGTCAAAGAAATCGAAGACCACTTCCGAAAGCGGCAGCTCGTAAATCATCTGCACCTGACGGCCGTGATAACGCATATCGATCTGGGAGCCCCGTTTCTGGTTACACAGTGTGATTACCGACCCCACATAATCCTGTGGCAGGAAGATAAAGGCGGTGATGATCGGCTCACGGATCTCCTCGATCTTGCCGATGTCCGGTAGCCGTGAGGGGTTTTCAACAATGATCTGTTCGCCATTACGCAGACCCACTTCGTAGACCACCGTCGGGGCGGTCGTGATGAGATCCATGTCGAACTCGCGTTCGAGACGCTCCTGCACAATTTCCATGTGCAACAGCCCCAGGAAGCCGCAGCGGAAACCGAAGCCCAGGGCCTGGGAAACTTCCGGCTCGAACTGCAGGGCCGCATCGTTGAGCTGTAGTTTCTCGAGTGAATCCCGCAGCTGCTCGTATTCATTGGGCTCGACCGGGTAAAGACCGGCAAAGACCTGAGGTTTAATTTCCTTGAAGCCTTCAAGCGGCTGATCGGCAGGACGATCAGCCAGCGTAATCGTATCCCCCACCCGGGCGGCTTTCAGCTCCTTGATACCGGAAATGATAAAACCCACTTCACCCGCAGAAAGCTGTGGCTGCTGTTTCGATTTGGGCGTAAAAATACCAACCTGCTCGCACAGATGCGTTGCGCCCGTCGACATGAGCCGCATTTTATCCTTAGGCTTCAGGGTGCCATCGATCACCCGCACCAGCATTACGACGCCCACATAGTTATCAAACCACGAGTCGACAATCAGTGCCTTGAGGGGTGCCTCCGGGTCTCCGACCGGGGCCGGAATCTTGGCAACCACTTGCTCCAGAATATCGTCGATACCGATACCGGTCTTGGCGCTGGCTTCGACCGCTTCGGTGGCATCGATGCCGATCACATCTTCGATTTCGGCCCGAGCATTATCCGGGTTGGCTGACGGCAGATCGATTTTGTTCAGGACCGGTACCACCTCGACCCCGAGGTCGAGCGCCGTATAGCAGTTGGCAACCGTTTGTGCTTCCACACCCTGTGAGGCATCCACGACCAGAAGCGCGCCTTCGCAAGCCGACAGCGACCGGGAGACTTCATAAGAGAAATCGACGTGCCCCGGGGTATCAATCAAATTCAGGCGGTAAATCTGGCCATCTTTGGCCTTGTAATCGAGCGCGGCGGTTTGCGCCTTGATCGTAATGCCCCGCTCTTTCTCGATATCCATCGAATCCAGAACCTGGGCTTCCATCTCACGGTCGGAGAGACCGCCACAGCGGTGAATCAGGCGGTCAGCCAGGGTCGATTTGCCGTGGTCAATATGGGCAATGATGGAGAAGTTACGTATGTGCTTCAAGGGAATTCCGTCTTCCGGCCAGCGGCCGGCAAAAAAGCCAATCGTGCGTCACTGGCGAGCGGCGCCAGCAAACCCGCTATTCTACCGGAATCGGGCGACCCCGGCTGCCCGTTATGGCGAGCCGGAGACGGGCAGCCGGTCAGCGATTCTGCGGGATCGGCACAAACATCTGCACGTTCGACCGGCGCACCAACAGGGTCGCCGGTACCCGGCCATCCAACTGACTCATCAGCTGATTAAACTGCTGCACCGAACGGATATCTTGCGTATCCCCCTTGGCAGCGATCGCCAGAATAATGTCGCCGGGACGCAGATCGACGCGGCCGCCAGGGCGCACATCCACCACCAGGATACCGGCGTTCAGGCGCATTTGCTGTTTCTGCTCGGCGCTCAGATCCGACATGGCAATGCCCAGACGGTTATTGGTGGCTTCCGCTGGCCGTGAAGCCGGCTTGGTGCTGGCCACCTTTTCATCCTGGAATTCACCAATGGTAACGGTGAGCGTCCGCATCTGGCCCTTGCGCCAGAGTTCTACCTGGGCACGGGTGCCCGGCTTCATCGGGCCTACCATGCGCGGCAGATCACTGGAGGTAGTGACCGGCTTTCCGTCGAAACGCAGGATGACATCCCCCGGCTCGATTCCGGCACGGGCTGCCGGGCCGTTGGGCTCGATGCTGTTGACCAGGGCGCCCCCCGCTTTGTTGAGACCAAAGGACTCGGCCACCTCCCGGGTCACCTCCTGAATTGATACCCCCATTCGTCCATGGCTGGCGCGACCCCGGGTGCGTAACTGCTGCTGGATATCCATAGCCAGATCAATGGGGATGGCGAAGGAGATGCCCATGAATCCCCCTGAACGGCTGAAGATCTGGGAATTGATTCCCACCACTTCACCACGCAGGTTGAAAAGCGGACCGCCCGAGTTCCCCGGGTTGATGGCGACATCGGTCTGGATAAAGGGCACATAATTTTCCTGCGGCAAAGCGCGACCCTTGGCACTCACAATGCCTGCCGTGACCGAATGCTCAAAACCGAAGGGGCTGCCGATTGCCACCACCCACTCACCCGGTTTGAGCTGTGTTGAATCACCCATGCGGACAGCCGGCAGGCCGCTGGCATCAATCTTGAGCAATGCCACATCTGTCCGCTTATCGGCCCCGATCACCTTGGCCCGGAACTCCCGCTTATCGAGCAGTTTGACGTTGACCTCATCGGCGCCTTCAATCACATGAGCATTGGTCATGACATAGCCATCTGGGCTAATGATGAAGCCCGAACCCAGCGACCGGTTTTCCGGCTGGGGTTGTGGGCCACCCGGGGGCTGTGGGAAGAAGCGGCGGAAGATTTCAAAGGCCGGATCGCTGGGGTCCATGGGAAAGCCGTTAACCACAGCCTTGCCTCTGCCGTTCTGCACCGTGCTGATGTTAACCACCGAGGGAGATTGCTTTTCAGCAAGCTCGACAAAATCGGGCAACGCACGGGTTTGTGCAGCAACAGGTGTTGGCGCGAACGGCACAACGATGCAAAGGACAACAGCCAGCAGCAACCCATTCGTCAAGCGGGCAATTCGGTTGTGAGCCATCGGAAGCGCAGAGATCATCTTGTTCATTTCAGAGACGTTCAAGAATACGGGGAGAAACCATTGGGGCACGACGTTGCGATAAGCGAAGTTGCACCCAGGCGGCGATGAGACCGATGCCAGCGCCCATCATGGCGCCCACATCGCTGGTCACCTGCCACTGCATCGGAAGCCAGGCAGGTAGTACGGCGGCGCCCAACAGGCTGCCAATAAAAAACAATAGGAGCGGAATCACATAAGTACGGGTAATACCCCGCGACAGCATGCCATCAGGGATAGAAACGCGGACCTGATTCCCCACCGACAAGCCGATCGGATCTGACACCACAATGGATTTAGGGGTGGAACACAAAGGTTGCGCCAGACTGACGCCCCCGCAACCTCCGGTTTCCTGGCAACGCCCACAACCGCCACTG
This sequence comes from uncultured Dechloromonas sp., assembly GCA_964604465.1. Taxonomy (GTDB): domain Bacteria; phylum Pseudomonadota; class Gammaproteobacteria; order Burkholderiales; family Rhodocyclaceae; genus Fluviibacter. Next base: position 11,674 of record CAZRYZ010000021.1, read on the forward strand.
GATTCAAACTCCAGACGGACCAGCAACAGCCCTTCGGGGCCCTGCAGGGTTTGTGCAACAGTGGCAATACGTTCAGCCATGGTGTAATCCTACGATAAATTGCTTTGTTGTGGCTTAAAGCTTGCTTAGAGGGCGTCGATCCGTGCCCAGAAGGCGGCCCATGACGCCTTTTGTCGCACAAAAGAATCCGCAATGGGAAGCAGCACTGCTTCGCGGCGAATCACGTGTCGTGTCAGGGAGAAGTAATAGAGCTGCTCCCGCTCGGTAGCGCCCCATGAGGCGCTGCTCGACGCTGTGGACTCGCCGTCCATCGAGGCCGAAACGTGGCAAGCCTGCCAGGAATCCTGTGGCATGTTCTGATCGTTCATGCGTTTTCCATGAGTGGTTTAAGGTCGTGGGCGATGGCTTCACGGGCACGATGAATCCGGGAGCGCACCGTACCGACAGGTACCTGTTGATGTTGGGCGATTTCGGCATAACTCAAGCCCCCCTGCTCCCGCTGCTCAAAGGCTTCGCGCAAGGGCTGTGGCAACGCCGCCAGTGAATTTTCAATGGCCTCCGCAAGTTCCTGCTGCCATAGGCGCTCGTCCGGTGTCACCGGGAGACTCATCCAGTCATCGGTAATCTCAAGACCAGGGTCGACCTCCTCATCACCGGTACTGATCGGTACCTGGTCAGGACGTCGGGCCTGTGCCTTACGCCAGGCCAGATAGGTATTTCGGGCAATACTGGCCAGCCAGGTTGAAAAGCGGGATTCACCCCGAAACCCTGCCAGTGAGACGTAGGCTTTGAACAGGCTTTCCTGGAAAATTTCTTCAGCAACGGCACGATCACGCGTCAAGTGCGTCAACCAGCGCAGCATGCCGGCCTGACACGGTACGACTAGCGATTCGAAGGCAGCACGATCCCCAGCCTGGGCAGCGGCGACCCAGGCGGCTTCTGCTCGGGGCTCCAGCCCTTTGGAGGCCGGTTGAGCGGCCGTTTGAGAAGACAAGTCAGGCTCCACGGGAAGCGGTAGAATGCGCATTATTACAGAGTCTCGGCCGCTTTCCCCATCTTGAACGACCAACAAAACCCACCCCGCACACAGTTTGATGTGCTCGTCATCGGCAGCGGCCTGGCCGGCCAGGGCTCGGCGCTATGTCTGGCAGATGCCGGTTTGCATGTCGGTCTGGTAAGCAAGCGGGCGGTGACCGACTCCGCCTCGGGCTGGGCTCAGGGGGGCATTGCCGCCGTACTTGATGACACAGACTCGGTCGAAAGTCATATAGCCGACACTATCACTGCGGGATCCCAGCTCAATGATCCAGCAGCGACCCGCTTTTGTGTCGAACAGGCGGCTGATGCCGTGCAGTGGCTCATTGACCGCGGCGTTCCCTTCACGCGCGAAGCGGGCAAGTATCACCTGACCCGCGAAGGCGGCCACAGCCACCGCCGCGTGATCCACGTTGACGATGCCACCGGTGCGGCCGTGCAGGCCACACTCACGCCACAGGTTCTCAATCACCCGAATATCACGGTGATGGAAGACCATATCGTGGTTGACCTGATCACCACCCGCAAGATCGGTCGTCAACGGCTCGGTCAGCCCAATCGCTGCCTGGGTGCCTATGTGCTCGACAGCAGTACCGGACATGTACATACCATGGCCGCGGGCCAGACCCTTCTTGCCACAGGCGGTGCGGGCAAGGTCTATCTCTATACGACCAACCCCGACACGTCGACCGGCGACGGCATTGCCATGGCCTGGCGCGCCGGCTGCAGGATCGCGAACATGGAGTTCATCCAGTTCCACCCCACCTGCCTGTATCACCCGAAGGAGAAATCTTTCCTGATCAGCGAGGCTGTTCGTGGCGAGGGCGGCTTACTCAAGCGACCCGATGGCTCGCGGTTTATGGATGACTATGACCCGCGTGCCGAACTGGCACCGCGAGATATCGTGGCACGGGCCATCGATGCCGAGATGAAAAAGCACGGTCTTGATTGCGTATATCTCGACATCAGTCATCAGGATCCGTCCTTCGTCAAACAGCACTTCCCAACGATCTACGAGCGCTGTTTGCAGCTGGGGATCGATATCACGAAGGAGCCCATCCCTGTTGTGCCGGCAGCACACTATACCTGCGGCGGCGTAGTGGTGGATCAACGGGCACGGACCGATATTGCCGGACTCTATGCCGCTGGCGAGGTCACCTGCAGCGGTCTGCACGGCGCCAATCGCCTGGCCTCCAATTCACTGCTCGAATGTCTGGTCTATGCCCGCGCCGCATCCGATGACATCATTGCTCACCCCAATGCAATCCCTGAACAACTCCCCCTATGGGATGAAAGCCGCGTGACCGATGCAGATGAAGAGATCGTGATTGCGCACAACTGGGATGAACTCCGCCGCTTCATGTGGGACTATGTGGGCATCGTCCGGACCAGCAAACGTCTGCTGCGGGCTCAGCACCGGATTCGTCTGCTGATTCGTGAAATTGATGAGTTCTATGCCAACTTCCGCATCAGCCATGACCTACTCGAGCTTCGCAACCTGGTCCAGACTGCCGACCTTATTGTGCGCTCGGCCCTCGGGCGGAAGGAAAGCCGTGGACTGCATTACTCGCGGGATTACCCCGAGACACAAAGCCGGGCTAAGAATACCGTTTTGCGCAAGCGCCTCTGAACCTCAGTGATTGGCGAGCTGACGGCGCATCAGGCCGGCCCAGATGAGGAGATGGCGCCAGGATTCATCAGAATGGACACTGTCGCGCAAGAGAACCAGGGTATTCGTCGGCCAATCGACCATGACAGCACCATCCCGGGGAAAATGCAGCACGACCACCCAGGGGTAAACACTCACCCGACGACAGACTAGGGAACACAGCGCACCCCGCCCATCTACCACCGAACAGGCGAGCGGCCGCACCGTGAATAGCAGCGGGCTTTGAGGCATCCGTGTCCGGCGCCAGCCATCGAGCAGAATGACTGACCAGGCCAGCCAGGCAACCACGGTTTCGGCACTGTTGAGTGCCGTCTGGGTCATACCTAATGCTGCCAGCAGACCGACCAAAAGCAACGCCACCCGGAGGTGGCGTGATGCAGTCGGTCGAATCTCGAACCGATGGTCGTTCATGCGCCTAGATCCGCTTGAACACCAGTGAACCGTTCGTGCCACCGAAACCGAAGTTGTTCTTCAGGGCCACATCGATCTTCATTTCGCGTGCCGTATTGGCGCAGTAATCCAGATCGCACTCCGGATCCTGATTGAAGATATTAATAGTCGGCGGTGATATCTGGTGATGCACCGCCAGCACCGTGAAGACAGATTCCAGACCGCCGGCGCCACCCAGCAGGTGACCCGTCATCGACTTGGTGGAATTGACGACCAGCTTGTTCGCATCAGCACCGAACAGCAGCTTGATCGCCTCGGTCTCGTTCTTATCACCCAGTGGGGTGGATGTCCCGTGGGCATTCAAATACTGCACGTTGTCGGTGTTCACACCGGCGTTCTTGAGAGCGGCCGCCATGCTGCGCTTGGGGCCGTCGGTATCCGGCGCGGTCATGTGATACGCATCACCACTCATGCCAAAGCCGCCGAGTTCTGCGTAGATCTTGGCACCCCGCGCCTTGGCGTGTTCATATTCTTCCAGGACAAGAACACCAGCGCCTTCGCCCAGCACGAAGCCGTCACGGTCCTTATCCCACGGGCGGCTGGCAGTCGCTGGGTCATCATTACGCTCGGAAAGCGCACGCGCGGCACAGAAACCACCCAGACCGAGCGGCGAAATGGTCGATTCGGCACCCCCGGCAATCATGACATCGGCGTCACCGTATTCAATAATGCGGCCAGCCATACCGATAGCGTGTAGACCGGTCGTACAGGCCGTGACCGTAGCAATGTTCGGACCCTTGAAGCCATACATGATCGAGAGGTTGCCCGAGATCATGTTGATGATGGAACCCGGCACAAAGAATGGCGAGATTTTGCGCACACCGGACGCATCGTAGGTGGCCTTGGTATCTTCGATCATGGGAAGACCGCCGATGCCCGAACCGATACAGACGCCGATCCGCTCGGCATCAGCCGGGTTCTCGGCCAGACCGGCATCGCGGATGGCCTGAATGCCGGCCGCCATGCCGTAATGAATGAAGGTATCCATCCGGCGTGCATCTTTGGCAGGCAGATAGTCGGCCACGTTGAAGCCCTTGACCTCACCGGCAATGCGCGTCGGAAAAGTGCTGCAGTCAAAACGGGTCACGGCCGTAATGCCGCTCTTGCCAGCGACCAGATTGCTCCAGGCTTCCGTAACGGTGTTACCTACCGGGCTGACGACACCCAAACCAGTGACGACGACGCGACGACGCATGACTGCTCCTTCAGGAACCCGTTGAGACACCGGGCTCAGATAAAATTACGGCCGACACATAGGCGTCGGCCGCGTTTGACGCATTAAGCGTGCAACAAGCGATTACTTCTGATGCGACTTGACGTAGTCGATCGCTTGCTGAACTGTGGTGATCTTCTCGGCATCTTCATCCGGAATCTCGCATTCGAATTCCTCTTCGAGTGCCATCACGAGTTCAACCGTATCCAGCGAGTCTGCGCCCAGATCATCCACGAATGACGATTCATTTTTCACGTCGGCTTCGTTGACGCCGAGTTGTTCGGCTACGATCTTTTTGACGCGCTGTTCGATGTTATCCATTGAAGCTCCTATTACCCTTCTAAGTAGGTGGTGGAAAAACAGGTTCTATTCTACCAAAACACGGAAAAGCGCGAAACCTTCCTTCAACTTTCCTGTGTGCAGTGCAAAAAAGCGGTTACGGCAGGTACATGCCGCCGTTGACGTGAATCGTCGATCCGGTCACATATGAAGCCGCCGGAGAGACCAGATAGGACACGGCTGACGCAATATCTTCCGGCGTACCCAGGCGACCCAGCGGGATATTCCCCAGCAGTGCGGACTTCTGGCCTTCGTCCAGGGCTTTGGTCATATCGGTATCGATAAAACCCGGCGCGACACAGTTGACAGTAATGCCACGGCTACCCAGCTCACGAGCCAGCGAACGGGTCATGCCGCTCACACCGGCCTTGGCAGCACAGTAGTTGGCCTGACCGGCATTACCGGCATGGCCAACCACCGAGGTGATGTTCACGATACGACCGGTGCGTGCTTTCATCATGCCACGCATAACGGCTCGACACATCCGGAATACCGACTTGAGGTTGGTGTCGAGCACATCGTCCCAGTCTTCATCCTTCATGCGCATGGCTAGAGTGTCACGGGTGATCCCGGCGTTATTGACCAGAACCGTAATGGCGGAGCCCGTTTTGGATTCGATATCGGCAATCAGCGCATCCACCCCAGCGGCATCCCGCACATCCAGCGCAGCGCCCCACCCTGCACCGCCGGCGCCCTTGATGGCTTCGGTAATGCTGGCGGCGCCCGATTCACTGGTGGCAGTACCAATCACGGTCATGCCCTGACGGGTCAGTTCCATGGCGATGGCGCGACCGATACCCCGCGAAGCACCAGTAACGAGAGCGACATTTGCAGTCATAGCAGTTCCTGTTATTTTGATTTCAATTCAGGGAAAGATTGGCATTCATCGATTCGGCATCGGCCAGGGCAACGCCGGTAATACCATCGGCACACCGCTTGGTCAGGCCGGCCAGCACCTTGCCCGGGCCACATTCAGCCGCGGTTGTAACGCCCATCGAGGCCATCTTCTGGATAATCTCGACCCAACGCACCGGCTTGGCGGCCTGGCGCACCAGTGCGTCTTTGATCTTGGCCGGATCCATTTCGATCGCGACATCCACATTGTTGATGACCGGAATGGCAGGCGGGGCGACAGCAATGTCAGCCAGTGCGATGGCGAGGCGATCAGCCGCTGGCTTCAGTAGCGATGAGTGGAACGGTGCAGAAACCGGCAGGAGTACAGCACGCTTGGCACCCCGGGCCTTGCAGGCTTCACAAGCACGTTCGACCGCAGCTTTGTGACCGGCAATCACCGTCTGACCCGGTGCATTGAAATTAACGGGTTCCACCACCTCACCCTGAGCTGCTTCAGCACAGGCGGCGGCAATGCCATCATCGTCCAAGCCCAGGATCGCAGCCATGGCACCCGTGCCCGCCGGCACGGCTTCCTGCATTGCGGCAGCACGCAGTCGCACCAGCGGCACCGCGTCCGACAGCTTGAGCGCACCGGCGGCAACCAGCGCCGAGTATTCACCCAGGCTATGGCCCGCCACTACTGCAGGCGTTTTACCGCTGAGGCTTTCCCACAGACGCCATGCAGCGACACCGGCCGTCAGCATGATCGGTTGGGTGTTCACCGTCAGCGCCAGCTTTTCAGCAGGGCCTTCAGCCACCATCGTCCAGAGGTCTTCACCCAGAGCGGCTGAAGCTTCATCAAAGCTCGCACGGACGACCGGCGAATCCCCATAGGCGGCCATCATGCCGACCGATTGCGAACCTTGACCGGGGAATACGAAAGCGAACGACATAACAGTCTCCGAAATTAATATTTGAGCAGGACACTGCCCCAGGTGAAGCCGCCGCCCACCCCTTGCAACATCAACGTCTGGCCACGCTTCACACGGCCATCCTTCACCGCCTCATCCATCGCCAGCGGCACAGAAGCGGCAGACGTGTTGCCATGATGATCGACTGTAATGATGACGCGCTCGGTAGGTAGTGACAGTCGCTTGCCGATGGCATCAATAATGCGGACATTGGCCTGGTGAGGAATCAGCCAGTCAATCTGTTCCGGTGAGACCCCGGCCGATTCGCAGCACTCAATGGCGCTATCCGAAAGGGCACGCACGGCAAATTTAAAGACCGCCTGACCGTCCATACGTAGGAACGGGTCACCAATGACCTTGCCACCATGAACCTGACCCGGTACGTTGAGGATATCGGACTGCGATCCGTCGGCGTGAAGCGAGGTCGCCAGCAAGCCGGGGGTCTCGGCGGCCTTGAGCACGACAGCCCCGGCCCCGTCGCCAAAAAGCACACAGGTGCCACGGTCTGCCCAGTCCATGATGCGCGAAAAGACTTCAGCGCCGACCACGAGAGCGGTCTTATGGCTTCCGGAGCGAATAAATTTCTCGGCGATCGTCAGCGCGTAAACAAAACCGGAACAGACCGCCTGCACGTCAAATGCCGTAGCGCCTACGTTACCAAGCTTGCCTTGCAAGAGGCAGGCGGTACTCGGAAAGATCATATCCGGCGTCGATGTCGCCACAATAATCAGATCCAGATCCTTGGCATCGGTACCGGCATCTGCCAGGGCGCGCCTTGCCGCCTCCTCCGCCAGAACACTTGATGTCATTCCCTCGGGCGCATGGTGACGCGAGACAATCCCGGTGCGGGTCTGGATCCATTCATCGCTGGAGTCGAGCCCCTTATCACGGATGAGCGCCTCGTTTGTAATCGGTGCGCCCGGTAGAAAGCTACCGATGCCTGCCAACTGGGCGTAAATCGTTTGTGCCATCAGGCATCTCCCGTTGCGTCATCCGCCTTGCCAGGCTCTTTGAGCAACGCTGCAGTTTGAGAACCGGTGTAATGGCTAATGCGATGCGCGATCTGGTCGATCACTCCATTCTCCGCTTCGTGATAAGCCTCACGCAGGGCATGACTGAAAGCGAAAGCATCGGCCGAGCCATGGCTTTTGATGACCGTTCCCTTAAGACCGAGCAGGCTGGCACCGTTATAGCGGCGATGGTCCAGCCGCTTCTTGAAGCGGCTGAGCACAGGCAACGCAAGCAGCGCAATCAACCGGGTCAACATATTGCGTTCAAACTCTTCGCGCAGGAAACGGCCCAGCATTTGCGCCAGGCCTTCCGAAACCTTCAACGCCACATTACCGACAAAGCCATCACAGACCACCACGTCGGCCTCGCCTTTGTAGACGCCATCGCCTTCGACATTGCCGACGAAGTTGAGATCGGTCGCACGCAACAGCTCGGCGGCCTCCTTGACGACTTCATTACCCTTGATGTCTTCTTCGCCAATATTGAGCAGGCCAACACGCGGGGCAGCAATATGCTGAACTGCACTGGTCAGGATCGAGCCCATGATGCCGAACTGCAACAGGTGCTCGGCAGTACAGTCAACATTGGCGCCCAGATCCAGCAATCGGGTCTGGCCGGTCATGGTCGGCACCACCGTACAGATCGCCGGGCGATCAATGCCGGGCAGCATCTTCAGGACAAATCGAGAAATGGCCATCAGTGCGCCGGTATTGCCGGCTGACACACAGGCGTCGACCTCCCCGGATTTGACCAGATTGATGGCCACCCGCATGGAGGAATCTTTTTTATTGCGTAGCGCCAGCGCCGGTGGTTCATCCATCGCCACCACTTCGCTGGCGTGAACGATGTGCAACCGGTCGCGCACGGACTGATCCGGCGCAGCACGGCGCAAACGGTTTTCCAGCTGATCGGACTTGCCGACAAGCGTCAGCTCGACATCGGAAAACTCGGCGGCAAAAGCCAAAGCAGCGGCAACCGTGACCTTGGGGCCATGGTCGCCACCCATACAGTCAATCGCGATCTTGACGGTCATATCCGGTCAAATCTCACGTTGAGTCTCAGGGTCAGGTTGGAAACCCCTGACCAGCCTGATTAGGCGTCGGTTGTCTTGACAACCTTCTTGCCGCGGTACGTGCCCGACGGCGAAATGTGGTGACGGCGATGCACTTCACCGGTCGTCGGCTCGATCGCCAGCGGCGGGTTGCTCAGCGAATCATGCGCACGGTGCATACCACGCTTCGACGGGGACTTCTTATTTTGTTGAACTGCCATGTTGGTTACTCCTGGTTAAATCGTTACTGCGGCTGCTTTTCCGGAGCGTGCTCCGAAAAGAATCCCTAATGCTTCAAACCCTTGAGCTGGGCCAGCGCTGCAAACGGATGTTCCGCTACCGGTGCGGCTGCCGACTTAGGCAACGCGCAATCGGCATGCATGGGGACAATGGGTAGTGAAAGCATCAGTTCATCTTCCACCAGGTCCAAAGTCACCACGACAGCGGGATCGGGCATCGGCAGGTATTCCACCACCGACGCATCCGAATCTTCTTCGAGCGCATCCAGGCGTTCTAGCTCTGACGCATCTGCCACCCACGCCACCGTATGCTCATGGTCTATGACCACGGTCACCGGTTGCAGGCAACGCTGACAGGACTGCTCTAGATGCCCCGCCAGCCGGATGGTCATGGCCGGACGACGATCCGCGCTAACCGCGGCGTCCAACCGGACACTGACCACACCCGAGGTGCTGACGAGCAGATCGACCAGACGCGTGAAAGCAGACACCGGCACATCACCAGACCAGCGAAAATGCTCGCGGGCGGCAACGGTCGGGTCAAAACTTTCCGGCAAACCGGCAGATGACATCCTGATCT
>CAZRYZ010000022.1:0-3171 GCA_964604465.1 uncultured Dechloromonas sp.
GGGACCCAGGATATCGTTTTTGGTGAGGTTGACCGCTAATGCTGACTCAGGAAACCCTGTCGCGATTTGATCGCGAAGTCGCCAAATACCCGGCTGACCAGAAGCAGTCGGCTGTGATGGCCTGTCTGGCTATTGCACAGGAAGAAAAGGGCTGGCTGGCCAAGGATACGATCGCCTTTGTGGCAGATTATCTTGATATGCCGGCCATTGCTGCCGAAGAGGTAGCGACCTTCTACAACATGTACAACCTGAAGCCGACCGGCAAGTACAAGCTGGCTGTGTGCACCTGTTTGCCCTGCGCCCTTTCGGGTGGCCGCGATGCCGCGCTTTATGTGGCTGATCGCCTGGGGATCAAGTTGGGTGAAACTACTGCTGATGGCCGCATTACGCTGGTCGAGAGTGAGTGCCAGGGTGCCTGTGGCGACGCGCCGGTGGCGCTGGTCAACAATAACAAGATGCGCAGTTTCCTCACCCCGGAGAAACTGGATCAACTGCTTGAGGAGCTGAAGTAATGGCGATTCTCGGTTCCATCAACCCGATCATGACCGCGGGCTGGCAGGGTGATGCCGGCTGGGGTATTGATGCCTACGTCAAGCGCGGTGGCTACGAAGCCCTGAAGAAGATCCTTTCGGAGAAGATGTCGCAGGAAGATGTCATTGCCGAAGTTAAGAAGTCCGTTTTGCGGGGTCGTGGCGGTGCGGGTTTCCCGACCGGCCTGAAGTGGAGCTTCATGCCGCGCAGCCTGCCGGGCGATAAGTACATTGTCTGCAACACCGATGAAGGCGAACCGGGAACCTTCAAGGATCGCGACATCATGCGCTATGACCCGCATTCGGTCATTGAAGGCATGATTATCGGTGCCTACGCAATTGGTGCCACCCGTGGCTATAACTATGTTCACGGTGAAATCTTCGAACTGTATGAGCGCTTTGAAGAAGCGCTGGCGCAGGCTCGCGCTGCCGGTTTCCTGGGTCAGAACATCCTGGGTAGCGACTTCAGTTTCGAGCTGTTTGCGCATCACGGTTACGGCGCCTACATCTGCGGTGAAGAAACTGCACTGTTGGAGTCCATTGAAGGCAAGAAGGGTCAGCCGCGCTTCAAGCCGCCGTTCCCCGCTTCATTTGGTCTATACGGCAAGCCGACAACAATTAACAACACGGAAACCTTTGCTTCCGTTCCGTTCATCATTCGCCTCGGCGCGGAGAATTTCCTCAACGCCGGCAAAGAAAACAACGGGGGCACCAAGCTTTTCTCGGTTTCGGGTCACGTCGAACGTCCGGGCAATTACGAGATTCCTCTGGGCACCCCGTTCTCCACGCTGCTTGAAATGGCCGGTGGTGTCCGTGGTGGTCGCAAGCTGAAAGCGGTCATCCCGGGTGGATCGTCGGCGCCGGTGTTGCCTGGCGACATCATGATGCAATGTACGATGGACTATGACTCGATCTCGAAGGCCGGCTCGATGCTGGGTTCGGGTGCCGTTATCGTCATGGACGAAACCGTCTGTATGGTCCGTGCGCTGGAGCGTCTGTCTTTCTTCTACCACGAAGAATCCTGCGGGCAGTGTACCCCCTGTCGTGAAGGCACTAACTGGCTCTACCAGATCGTGCACCGGATCGAACAGGGTACCGGTCGCCAGGAAGACCTGGATATGCTGCTATCCATCTGCAGCAATATCTGTGGCCGCACCATTTGTGCCCTGGGCGATGCTGCGGCATTCCCCGTCATGAGTTTCCTCAAGCATTTCCGCTCGGAATTCGAGCATCACATTCAGCACAAGACCTGTCTGGTGCCGGATGCGGTGCAACGTGCCGGCAGTGCTTTCCACCGCCATCCGAACGCCGCCTGACCGGGCGTCACGCTTCATTCACCGATCTGACTTCGCGAGTCGCACATGCTAGAAATTGAAATCGACGGCAAAAAGGCGCAGGTAGACGACGGCTCTACCGTCATGGATGCTGCCAGCCAGCTGGGCATCTACATCCCGCATTTCTGCTATCACAAGAAGTTGTCGATCGCGGCCAATTGCCGGATGTGTCTGGTTCAGGTGGAAAAGGCGCCTAAGCCGCTGCCGGCCTGCGCAACCCCCGTGACCAATGGCATGAAGGTATTCACGCATTCTGAGCTGGCTGTGACGGCGCAGAAGGGTGTGATGGAGTTTCTGCTGATCAACCACCCGCTGGATTGCCCGATCTGCGACCAGGGTGGCGAGTGTCAGCTGCAGGATCTGGCGGTTGGCTACGGCCAACCCGCATCCCGCTTCCAGGAAGAAAAGCACGTCGTCTTCCACAAGAACGTCGGTCCGCTCATCTCCATGGAAGAAATGAGCCGTTGTATCCACTGCACACGTTGTGTCCGTTTCGGCCAGGAAGTCGCAGGCGTGATGGAACTAGGCATGATTAACCGTAACGTTCACTCGGAAATTACCACCTTCGTCGGTAAGACCGTTGATTCCGAGCTTTCGGGCAACATGATCGATATTTGCCCGGTGGGTGCGCTAACCTCCAAGCCGTTCCGCTACTCGGCACGTACCTGGGAACTGCAGCGTCGCAAATCGGTGTCGCCACACGACTCGACCGGTGCCAACCTGACGGTTCAGGTCAAGGGTGATATCGTCAAGCGCGTACTGCCGTTTGATAACGAAGAGGTTAACGAGTGCTGGATTTCCGATAAGGACCGTTTCTCGTACGAAGCGCTGAATGGTGCTGAACGCCTGCTCAAGCCCATGGTGAAGCAGGGTGGCCAATGGCAGGAAGTCGAATGGAATGTGGCGCTGGATTATGTGGCGCACGGTCTGCGTAGCATTGCCAAGGATCACGGTGGCGATCAGATCGCTATGGCGGTGAGCCCGCACGCCACACTGGAAGAAATGGCGCTGGCCGGTCGCATCATGCGCAGCCTGGGCTCGGACAATATTGATTTCCGCCTGCGTCAGCAGGATTTCCGCGCCGATGCGCAGCGTCCGGGTGCGGCACCGTGGATTGGCCTGCCTCTGGCGGAGCTGAATGACATCGATGCCGCGCTGATTGTTGGCAGCTTCCTGCGTAAGGATTCTCCACTCATCGCGCAACGCCTGCGTCAGGCAGCCAGAAATGGTGCCCAGGTGTACTCGGTAAATGTGACCAGTGATGATTCGCTCATCAAGCAGGCGGGCATGATCTACACGCCGCCAGG
>CAZRYZ010000022.1:3271-12013 GCA_964604465.1 uncultured Dechloromonas sp.
TGACCAGTGATGATTCGCTCATCAAGCAGGCGGGCATGATCTACACGCCGCCAGGCCAACTGGTGACAGCGCTGGCGGGCGTGGTTCGTGCTGCCGCCGAAATCAAAGGCGTGCAACCTTCGGCCCTTGCAGCGACTGGCAATGCGGGTGAACTGGAACGCCAGATCGCCACAGCGCTGATCGGTTATGAAGACAGTACGGCCCGTGCCATCCTTCTGGGCAACCTGGCTCAGCAGCACGTGGACTATTCCCTGCTGGAACAACTTGCGGGTGAGCTGGCTCTGCTGACTGGCGCTTCTGCCGGCACGGTGGGTGAGGCGGCCAATTCGGTTGGTGGCTATGTCGCCAAGGCGATACCGCAGCAGGGTGGTCGCGATGCGTCGCGCATGTTCGAAGAGGCACGCAAAGCTTACGTATTATTTGCTTGTGAACCCTCTCTGGATGTGGCCAACCCTGCTCAGGCCCTGCGTGCTCTAAACGCCGCCGACATGGTGGTTCAGTTTAGCGCGTTCCGGGATGCTGATGCCATGGCGTATGCCGACGTGCTGCTGCCGCTGTCACCGTATACCGAAACCTCAGGAACCTTTATCAACACCGAAGGCCGCGCCCAGTCATTTGTGGGTGTGGTGCGCCCGGCGGGAGAATCGCGCCCGGGTTGGAAGCTGCTGCGCGTCCTGGGTAACCTGCTCGGTGTTGACCGCTGCGACTACCAGAGTAGCGAAGAGATTCGTAACGAGATCCTGAAGGATGGCAATACGTTGCCGGATGGCTCGCTGGCTGCTGCTATTCCTGTGTCGGCAACCGGTCCAACCGTTCTGCGAGGTCAAGGTCTGCAGCGGATTGCCGATGTGCCGATCTATTTTGCCGATGGCCTGGCGCGTCGCGCCCCTGCGCTGCAAAAGACCCGTGATGCCCAACTGCCGACGGCCCGCATGAATGCCGCCACACTGGCCGGTGTGGGCGCCGCCGATGGTGCCTCAGTGCGCGTCAAAGGCAGCGAAGGCGCTGCGGTGCTTAAAGCCGAGCTGGATCACACCGTGCCGGACGGCTGCGTGCGCATCGCAGCAGCGCATCCGACAACGGCCAATATCGGTGGTTTGAATGACATGATCGTCGTGGAGTGTGTCTGATGGATGCCCTGATTCAAGTTGGTCAAAACCTCTTCGGGGCAGGCTGGCCGGTTGTCTGGTCGCTGATCAAGATTGTTGCCATCGTCGCGCCGCTGCTCGGCGCGGTCGCCTACCTGACTTACTTTGAACGTAAGGTGATTGGTTACATGCAGGTTCGGATTGGTCCGAACCGCGTTGGACCATTTGGTCTGCTGCAGCCGATTGCCGATGGCCTGAAGTTGCTCCTCAAGGAAAGTATCATCCCGACGGTGGCCAACAAAGGTCTCTTTCTGCTTGCGCCGATCTTGTCAATCGCACCAGCCCTTGTTGCCTGGGCGGTGATCCCCTTTGCCGATGGTCTGGTTCTGGCAGACATTGATGCCGGTCTACTCTTCGTGCTGGCACTTTCTTCCGTGGGCATCTACGGAGTCATCCTGGCAGGTTGGTCCTCGAACTCAAAATATGCCTTCCTGGGCGCTATGCGTCTGGGTGCCCAAATGATTTCCTACGAAATCGCCATGGGTTTTGCGCTGGTGTGCGTGCTGATCGTTTCCGAAAGTCTCAATCTCTCCGATATCGTCAACGGTCAGGGTAAGGGTCTTTTTGCGGATTACGGGGTGGGCTTCCTCTCCTGGAACTGGCTGCCGCTGTTCCCGATGTTCATTGTGTACTTCATCTCGGGCGTGGCTGAAACCAACCGTGCTCCTTTTGATGTGGCCGAAGGCGAGTCGGAAATTGTTGCCGGCTTCCACGTTGATTATTCGGGCATGGCTTTCGCGCTCTTCTTCCTGGCGGAATACGCCAACATGATCCTGATCGCATTCCTAACATCGGTGATGTTCCTCGGTGGCTGGTTGTCGCCGGTGGGCTTCCTGCCCGATGGTTTCGGCTGGCTGGCTCTGAAGTCCTGTGTGTTGCTCTTCCTCTTCCTCTGGTTCCGCGCCACATTCCCGCGTTACCGTTATGACCAGATCATGCGTCTGGGCTGGAAGGTCTTCATTCCTCTTACCATCATCTGGCTGGTTGTTGTCGGCGTCTGGATGATTTCACCGCTCAATATCTGGAACTGAGATCATGGGTGCCATTAGCGAATTCGTCACCAAGAGCAAGCAGGTTGTTAACAGCCTGTTCCTCAAAGAGCTCCGTAAAGGTCTGGGTGTCACCGGCTGGTATTTCTTTCAGCCCAAGATCACCGTCCAGTATCCGGAAGAGAAAACACCGCAAAGTCGTCGTTTCCGGGGCTTGCATGCCCTGCGTCGCTATCCGAATGGTGAAGAGCGGTGCATTGCCTGTAAGCTCTGTGAAGCCATTTGCCCGGCCATGGCAATTACCATCGAGTCCGACCAGCGGGATGACGGCAGCCGCCGCACCACGCGCTACGACATCGATCTGACCAAGTGCATCTTCTGCGGCTTCTGTGAAGAAGCCTGCCCGGTAGATGCGATCGTCGAGACCCGTGTGTTCGAGTATCACGGCGAGTCGCGTGGCGATCTCTACTACACCAAGCCAATGCTTCTGGCCAATGGTGATCGTTATGAATCTCAGATCGCTGCGGACCGCGCAGCCGATGCGACATACCGCTAAGGATTGCAGATGGAATTTAAACTGATCCTCTTCTACGTCCTGTCGGCCATTCTGGTCGGCTCGGGGCTCGCCGTGATCACGGCACGTAACCCCGTTCATTCGGCCATGTTCCTGGTACTAAGTTTCTTTACGGCTAGTGCCGTATGGCTGCTCGCTCAGGCCGAGTTTCTGGCCATCGTTCTGATCATGGTCTATGTCGGTGCCGTCATGGTGCTGTTCCTCTTCGTAGTGATGATGCTGGATATCAATTTCGATCGGATCCGCCAGGGCTTCTGGAGCTATCTGCCCCTGGGGTCGCTCATCGGCATCCTGATGATTCTGGAAATGGCGGTGGTTCTTGGGGGTCAATACTTCCAGGTTTTTGATACACCGCTGCCGCCCGAGTTGGCCAGTGCTTCGAATACCAAGGATCTGGGTGTCCTGCTTTATACCGAGTATACGTTCCCGGACCAGATCGCCGCTTGCATCCTGCTGGTTGCCATTATTGCCGCCGTTGTGCTGACCTACCGTGGTCGTAAAGACAGCAAGCGTCAGGACATCAGCCAACAGGTTGCGGTCAAGGCCGCTGACCGTCTGCGTATCGTCAAGATGGACGCCGTTAAACCTCAAGTTGCTCCCGCACCGGAATCCGGTGAGGGCGCTGCCCAGTAATTCTAATTCCTAGACCGAGTTCGATTCGGAGACTGCCTTGCTGACCCTCTCACACTTCCTCGTTCTGGCTGCTGTCCTGTTCGGCATCAGCGTGATCGGCCTCTTCCTGAACCGGAAGAATCTGATCGTCCTGCTGATGGCCATTGAACTGATGTTGCTTGCAGTGAACACCAACTTTATTGCCTTCTCTCACTTTCTACAGGATCTGAACGGGCAGGTATTCGTCTTCTTCATTCTTGCGGTAGCAGCGGCCGAATCGGCAATTGGTCTCGCAATTCTGGTTGTTCTGTTCCGCAATCTGTCCACGATCCATGTGGATGATCTTGATCGCATGAAGGGCTAAGCAGGAATCGCCGTATGGACATGAAAACCCTTTACCTCACCGTTCCTCTCGCACCCCTCGTCGGTGCGGCGCTCGCTGGCCTTTTCTGCCGGGTTGTTCCCCGCTGGTTTGCGGCAGGCGTCACCATTCTTGGCGTGGCCATCTCGCTGGTGGCTTCACTGCTTGTCATGCAGGATGTACTGGCCGGTCATACTTTTAACGGCAATCTCTATACTTGGGCAACCAGCGGTGATTTCACCTTCAGTGTCGGCTTCCAGATCGATACGCTAACTGCCATGATGATGTGCGTCGTGACCTCCGTGTCGCTGCTGGTTCACATCTACACGATTGGCTACATGGCCGAAGATGACGGATTCAACCGCTTCTTCTCCTACATCAGCCTGTTTACCTTCTCCATGCTGATGCTCGTCATGAGCAATAATTTCCTGCAGCTCTTCTTCGGCTGGGAAGCAGTAGGCCTGGTGTCCTACCTGCTGATCGGTTTCTACATGAACCGTGACTCGGCTATCTTCGCCAACCTCAAGGCCTTTCTGGTCAACCGGGTGGGTGACTTCGGATTCATTCTGGGCATTGGTCTGGTGTTGGCTTATTTCGGCACCCTGGATTATGCCGAGGTGTTCAAGGCTGCACCGGAGTTGGCTGATAAAACCATCAATCTCTGGGGTGATGCCCAGTGGTCACTGATGACCGTGACCTGTATCTGCCTATTCATCGGCGCCATGGGTAAGTCGGCACAGGTACCGTTGCATGTCTGGCTGCCGGATTCGATGGAAGGTCCGACACCGATTTCTGCTCTAATCCACGCCGCAACGATGGTGACCGCGGGTATCTTCATGGTTGCCCGTTGTTCGCCGCTCTTTAATCTGTCCCCGACGGCCCTGTCGTTCATCCTGATTATCGGTGCGACCGGTGCGCTGTTCATGGGCTTCCTGGGTATGATCCAGAATGACATCAAGCGGATCGTGGCCTACTCGACACTGTCCCAGCTGGGCTATATGACGGTGGCGCTGGGTGTGGCAGCCTATCCGATTGCCATCTTCCATCTGATGACCCATGCCTTCTTCAAGGCGCTGCTGTTCCTCGGAGCCGGTTCGGTCATTATCGGGATGCACCACGATCAGGATATCCGGAACATGGGTGGTCTATGGAAGTACATGCCCATCACCTGGATCACCACACTGATCGGTTCCTTCTCGCTGATCGCGATGCCATTCTTCTCCGGCTTCTATTCGAAGGACTCGATTATCGAAGCGGTTCACTTGTCAAACATTACGGGGCACGGCTATGCGCTGTTCGCGGTAACGGCCAGCGTGTTTGTCACAACCTTCTATACAATGCGCTCGTACTTCATCGTGTTCCACGGGCCGGAGCGCTGGAATGATGCGGAACACATTGCTGCCGCCAAGGCGCATACCACCGTGCATCATGATGACGAGCATTTCGATGACGATCATGGTGACGATCACGGCCATGATGACCACCACCATCATGGTCTGCAGCCGGGTGACAAGCCGCACGAGTCGCCCTGGGTAGTCACGCTACCGCTGATCCTGCTGGCCATTCCTTCGGTCATCATTGGTTACTACACCATTGACCCCATGCTCTACGGCTCGTTCTTCGAAGGGGTTATCTACGCCAGCAAAGACATCCCGATCATGGCCGAGATGAAGGAAGAGTTCCACGGTCCGATCGCTATGGCTCTTCATGCCGTCAGCACGCTGCCGTTCTGGCTCATGGTGGCCGGTCTGGTGGTGACTTATTACTTCTATATGGTGAAGCCATCGATTCCGGCCGCGATCCAGAAGAAATTCCATGGTCTCTACACCCTCATGGAAAACAAATACTACTTTGATGCCTTCAATATGGCGGTGTTTGCCGGCGGCGCCCGCAAGATCGGGGGATTCCTGAACCGCTTCGGTGAAGCGACGCTGATTGATGGCTTCTTCGTCAACGGCTCGGCCAAACTCGTGGGTCTGGTGGCCGGCATCGTCCGCCATTTCCAGACGGGTTACCTGTACCAGTACGCTTTCACCATGATCATCGGCGTCTTTGCGCTGCTGACTCTGTGGTTCTTCACGACCTGATTTGAATAAAGATTAACCTGCGCTCCTGCATCTTGTGGAAATGACTATGTCTGGTTACCCGCTCCTCTCGCTTGCCATCTGGGTCCCCATCGTGGCCGGTTTGCTGATTCTGGCGATCGGTCGTGACAACAACTCCGGTTTCACGCGTGTACTTTCTTTGATCGGCGCCCTGGCAGGTCTGATAGTGACGATTCCGCTTTACACGCAGTTCGACACCCAGGCAACGGTCATGCAGTTTGTTGAGCTGGCTCCTTGGATTCCCCGCTTCAACATCAACTACCATCTGGGTGTCGATGGCATTTCGATGCCGTTCATAATCCTGAACAGCTTTATCACGGTCATCGTGGTACTGGCTGGCTGGCAGGTTATCCAGTACAAGCCGGCCCAGTACAACGCCGCTTTCCTGATCATGTCGGGTCTGTTCAACGGTATTTTCTGTGCGCTGGATGGCATTCTGTTCTACGTGTTTTTTGAAGCCTCGCTGATACCGATGTACCTGATCATTGGCATCTGGGGTGGTCATAACCGTGTCTACGCTGCGATCAAGTTCTTCCTTTACACGCTGTTGGGTTCGTTACTGTTCCTGATTGCCCAGCTCTATCTGTTTATCTATTCAGGTGGCAGCTTTTCGATTCTTGATTGGCATCAGATGCCGATCCCGATGGGCCCGCAGATTGCCATTTTCATGGCCTTCCTGGTCGCCTTTGCCGTCAAGGTACCCATGTGGCCGGTGCATACCTGGTTGCCGGATGCCCACCCTGAAGCACCTACTGGTGGCTCCATCGTGCTGGCTGCCATCGCCCTGAAGCTGGGCGGCTATGCTTTCCTGCGTTTCACCCTGCCGATCGTGCCGGATGCCTCCCATGAGTTGTCATGGCTGATGGTGACGCTGTCGCTGATTGCCGTGGTGTATATCGGTTTTGTTGCCTTGGTGCAGGCCGACATGAAGCGCCTGGTTGCCTATTCTTCGATTGCCCACATGGGTTTCGTGACGCTGGGTTTCTTCATGTTCACCCCGCTGGCAGTTGAAGGGGCGATCGTCCAGATGATCTCCCACGGTTTCGTTGCTGGGGCGATGTTCTACTGTATCGGCGTGGTCTATGACCGACTACACTCGCACCTGATTGCAGATTGCGGGGGTATTGTCTACAAGATGCCGGTCTATGCGGCCTTCTTCATGCTGTTTGCCATGGCTAACGCTGGTCTGCCGGCGACTTCGGGTTTTGTGGGTGAGTTCATGGTCATTCTGGGTGCCCTGCAAGTAAACTTCTGGGTCGCCGCAATTGCTGCCACCACCATGATTGTGGGCGCAGCCTACACACTGTGGATGTATAAGCGCGTAATCTTCGGACCTATCGCCAACCATCATGTGGCCGAGCTGACCGATGTCAATAAACGCGAGCTGGCCATCCTCATGATCCTGGCATTCCTTGTTCTTGCCATGGGGGTCTGGCCAGAGCCGGTGACCCAGATCATGCATACCTCGGTGAACGACCTGCTGCGTCACGTCGCCATCAGCAAACTCCAGTAACGGAATCTGACGATATGAACCCACACGTGCTCGATCTCATTACCGCTAGCCCGGAAGTGCTAGTGTTGCTGATGGGCTGCCTGATTCTTGTGATTGACCTGTTCGTCAAGGATCCTTCCCGTACGGTTACCTTTGTTCTGACGCAATTGACCCTCGTTGGTGCGGCGGTTCTGACGCTATTTACCAGCACAGGTGAGGTGGTTTACGCCTTTAACGGTTTGTATGTCGACGACCTGATGGGCGATCTCCTGAAGTTGATCCTCTATCTGACGGTCATCGTCACCTTGTTCTATGCGCGTCCGTACGTGCTGGAACGACCCGATCTGCGTCGTGGAGAGTTCTATATTCTGGTGCTTTTTGCCACCCTGGGCATGATGGTCATGATCTCGGCCAATCACCTGCTGATGGTGTATCTGGGCATCGAGCTGCTTTCCCTGTCGATTTATGCACTGGTCGCCATGAACCGTGACAGTGTGGCCTCCACCGAAGCCGCCATGAAGTACTTTGTTCTGGGTGCTCTGGCCTCGGGCCTGCTGCTCTACGGCATGTCCATGATTTATGGTGCTACCGGCACCCTCAGTATCCCGGATATCTCCGATGCCTTGGTGGCTAATGCCGCAAATCCGACGGTACTGATTTTCGGTCTGGTCTTCCTGGTGTCCGGCATTGCCTTCAAGCTCGGTGTTGTGCCTTTCCATATGTGGGTGCCCGATGTCTATCAGGGTTCGCCGACAGCCATCACCATGCTCATCGGCGGCGCGCCCAAGCTGGCCGCTTTCGCCATCACCATGCGACTCCTGGTCTCCGGGCTCTTGCTGCTGGCACCGGATTGGCAGGGCATGCTGCTGATCCTGGCAGTGCTCTCGTTGGCGATCGGTAACCTGGCGGCGATCCCGCAGACCAATATCAAGCGGATGCTGGCCTATTCAACGATTTCGCACATGGGCTTTGTCCTGCTCGGCATCGTCGTTGGCGTGGTGGGTGGTGATGCCCGCTTTGCCCTGAATGCCTACAGCTCATCCATGTTCTATGTGGTGGCCTACGTCATGATGAGCGTGGCTGCGTTCGGTGTGATCATTCTGCTGTCGCGCGCCGGCTTTGAGGCCGATCGCCTAGATGACTTCAAGGGTCTGAACAAGCGCAGCCCGTGGTTTGCCGCTGTCATGATGATGATCATGTTCTCCATGGCGGGTGTGCCTTTCTTCGTTGGCTTCTTTGCCAAGTTTTCGATCCTGCAGGCCGTGGTGGCTTCAGGCCAGATTGGTCTAGCGATCTATGCGGTTCTGATGTCGCTGATTGGCGCCTTCTACTACCTGCGTATCGTCAAGATCATGTACTTTGATGAGCCGCTGGACGAAACCCCGATTTCTGCACCAACCGATCTGCGTGTGCTGCTGTCGATTAACGGTATGGCCATTGCCCTGTTTGGTCTGTTCCCAC
>CAZRYZ010000022.1:12113-19746 GCA_964604465.1 uncultured Dechloromonas sp.
CGTGTGCTGCTGTCGATTAACGGTATGGCCATTGCCCTGTTTGGTCTGTTCCCACAGACGATCATGTCGCTGTGTGCCTTCTCGCTGCTCCGTTCTCTGTAACGCCTTTGAGATATTGAACCCGAAAGCGCCCCGGTAAACGGGGCGTTTTCATTGGTGGAGCCCCGCTTATGACCCCCGACAAAGACGACTTGCATCTGATCGAGACCTGTATCGAAAGCGAACCGATCTGGAAGGGACGTTTGCTCGATGTGCGCCGTGACCGTGTGCGCCTGCCCGATGGCAGTGAAGGTGTGCGTGAGTATGTGACACATCCGGGTGCCGTTGTCATGATCCCGGTGCTGGATGATGGCCGAATTGTTTTTGAGCGCCAGTACCGCTACCCGGTAGGCCGCGTCATGCTTGAGCTTCCCGCCGGCAAAATTGAGCCCGATGAAGATACTTTAATCACCGCGCAGCGCGAGCTGGCCGAAGAAACCGGCTACGCGGCAGCGAACTGGCGACATCTGGGTACCATGCACCCGACGATTGGCTACGCAGACGAACGGATCGAGATTTACCTGGCGCGGCAGCTCACCCAGTTGGAAAGCAATGCGCTTGATGAGGGGGAGTTTCTGGAAGTTCTGACACTCACCCTGGACGAAGCGCTATCCGAGGTCAGGGCAGGGCGCCTTACCGACGGAAAAACGCTTTCAGCACTGCTCTGGGCGGAAAAAGTCCTGCGTGAAGGTTGGTAGGTGGTTAGATGATGTCTTACCCTCATGTTGCGTTGCAGCTTGTGCTCAGGTCGCATACGCGTTGAATATAACCCTACCCAACTGAAAGGAGTGTTGCCATGCCGACACGTCAATTACATACGGTAGTGAGTCAGCGTCCGCTCGTGGTCGCTTCACCCAAGATGAGTGTTTACGAAGCCGCCGTTGCGATGCGCGATAAGGGGGTTGGTTCGGTGGTGGTTGAAGAGAAGGGTCAGCTGGCCGGCATCTTCACCGAGCGCGACTTGCTGAATCGCGTGGTTGCCGCGGGCAAGGATCCTGAAAAGACGCCCCTGGCCGATGTGATGACGAAGGACGTGATGGGTCTGGAAGGGGATAAGCCGCTGTTGCACGCCTTGCATCTCATGCATCAGCATGCCTTCAGACACGTTCCGGTGCTCGACAATGGGCGCCCTATCGGCATGGTCTCTTCACGCGATGCGCTGGGGATCGAATGGCAGCAGTTCCAGCGTGAAGTCAAACTGGCCGATGATATTGCCGAAATTCTTGCCTGATTCTTTCGAAGCTAAAAGAAGAACGCCCGAGTCTCAGTTCTCAGACCCGGGCGTTATTATTTAGAATATTGGTGGTGATCAGTTCGGCATCACGATGTTGACTTCCAACACCTCGTAATTGCCTTTCTTTTCCATCGACACCTTGATGTCGTCGGCGTTGACTTGGACGTATTTGGAAATCACGGCAACCAGTTCCTGTTGCATGGCCGGTAAAAAGTCGGCCGCTGGTTTGCCATCATCCACACGTTCTCGTGCAATGATCAGCTGTAGACGTTCCTTGGCCAGATTGGCCGACTTGGGCTTCGATCCGAAAAGCAAAGAGAGCAGAGACATGGTTTAGCCTCCGAACAGGCGCTTGAAAAGGCCCGGCTTTTCGTAATCCACAAAACGCAGCGGGGCTTCTTCACCCAGGAAGCGGGCGATCACGTCGCGATAGGCCTCAGCCACTTCGGATTGCTGGATATGAATGGCCGGAGTACCCTGGTTGGAAGCATGTAACACCGATTCCGATTCCGGGATCACGCCGATGATGGGCACGCGAAGGATTTCCTGCACGTCCTTGTATGACAGCATTTCGCCTTCTTCGACGCGCTTCGGCGAATAACGGGTCACCAGGAGATGCTCCTTGACCGGTTCGCCACCGGCCTGTGCCCGCTTGGATTTGGCTTGGAGAATACCAAGGATACGATCGGAATCGCGCACCGACGAAACTTCCGGATTGGTCACGATGATGGCCTCATCCGCAAAGGTCAGGGCCATGACCGCTCCACGCTCGATACCGGCCGGGGAATCGCAGACGATGTAATCAAAGCCCATGTGCTCGAGATCTTTCAGCACCTTTTCGACACCCTCTTCGGTCAGTGCATCCTTGTCGCGTGTTTGCGAGGCCGGCAGCACATAAAGGTTTTCGCAATGTTTGTCTTTGATCAGTGCCTGATTCAGCGTGGCCTCACCCGAGATGACATTGACCAGGTCGTAAACGACACGACGTTCGCAACCCATGATCAGGTCGAGGTTACGCAGACCCACATCAAAGTCGATGACGGCGGTCTTGAAGCCTCGCATGGCCAGACCGCTGGAAAATGAGGCGCTGGTCGTGGTCTTGCCGACGCCGCCCTTACCTGATGTTACGACAATGATACGCGTCACGAAGATGCTCCCGTAAAAGAGATAAAAACTTATGGAATTCTAGCCGATTCGCTGCGGCGCTTGGTGAATTTCGGTGATCAATCCACCCGGAGAATATCAATCTCCAATCGTGATTTGAGGCCAGTGCTCTTCGAGACGACGGGCTCAGCAGCCAACCGGACCTGAACGGGCTGATTGGCCAGTTTGGCCGGCACCCCGTCTTCGAAGGTGCGGTAGATGCCTGCAATCGATACCAGCTCAGCAGCAAACACCGTAGTCAGGATCCGTGCTTCGGCGTTGCCGCGGGCGCCGGCCAATGCGCGGCCACGCAGCGGCGCGTATACATGAATGTTGCCATCGGCGATCACCTCTGCACCGGGGTTCACGGCGGCCAGAATGATCAGGTCGCCTCCCTTGGCATACACTTGCTGGCCAGAACGCAACGGACGATCGATGATGCGGTTAGCCGGGTTATGGACGAGGTCTTCGCCGGGTTCCGGCGCGGGATGGGGGGTCGGTGATGCGTCTGCCGCCACCGGATCCATAGCAGCAGGCGGGGTTTTGCGTAAGCTCGCGGGGATTTTTTCCAGCTCGGGATCCGAAGCGGGTGGCGCTTTGGCAGGTGAGGCCGGCTTGGCCATGGATTTACCGGTTCGCCCGGCACTCAGGGTGAGTGTTGGCAAGCCCGCAGACTGTGCGCTGCTCCCTAGTTCCTGATTGCATCGTGTCACGCCCAGCACTTTCAGCCCATGGCTGGTCAGCAGATCTATGATCACGTGCCAGTCCACCTGTTCTGGCCAGACAACCAGCTGGCTCAGATCCAGAACCGCCAGATCACCGTCAAAGAAGGCGCCATCCCCGAAGAGTGCGCCACTGGCAGCAGCCAGTTCACTGGGCTCCAGGCTGCGCAGGGTAATGGCTAGAGCGGGTAGGGTGGTACCCTTGAATTCGATCAGCGCGATATCGGTGTCTTTGGAATGATCGTGTGTCATAAAAGTGGTCAGTCTGTGCAGATTAAGCGCTAAAGAAACGTTCGACAATGCCAGTAGGAAGCGGCACGCCCGTGGTGCGGGCTCGCTTGAGGAGGGTCCAGTAGTAACGGTAGGCAGCACGATCCTGCAGTTTGCCGTTGTGGCGGATTGGGCCCCAGTTCGCATCGGCCGCCGCGCTGATAATTTCGGCCGCATCCTGGACTTCGGAGTAATCCGGGCTCATGGCATCGAGAATCGGACGGATCTGTACCGGATGGATGCTCCACATGCGCAGATAGCCAAACTCCTGCCGGGCGCGGTTGGCGTCACGGCGTATGTACTCCAGATCCGAAAGCTCGGTCGTCACATTGTGTGAAGGCACTTTGCCGTGGCCGAGAGCGGCGCTGGCAATTTCCAGCTTGGCCCGACGGATAAGCGGGTGATCAAATTGCCCGGGGCTCTTCATGGCACTGCCGGGGATGGCGCCGAAGTGACCCGACACAAAATCCATCAGGCCGAAATCCAGTGATTCGATGCCCTCCAGTGCGGCGATATCCCACACCTCGTGTAGCGCGCCATGGGTTTCGATGAGCACATGCGCAGGAATGGGCTTGCTGATGCCATGACGTTGTTCAACGGCACGCAGTTCCCTGAGAAAGAGATGAACATCATCAATGCCCCGTGGCTTGGGCAAGGTAATGAAAGGCAGGCGATCGCCGGCACCGCCGACCAGAATTTCCAGATCGTCACGCCAGTGATCATGCGTCACGTCGTGAATACGGGCACCGACCCGACCGAACAGGTTATCCCCGGAATTGATCATGGCCACGCAAAGCTCGGCATGCGCCTTCTCATTGCCGGCGGCGGCGCCATCTTCGCAATCGCAGGTAATATCCATGGCCAAAGGGCCGTATTCGGCAGCGATCTCGGCCTGGATCGCCATCGCCTTTTTCATCAGCTTTTCCGAGCCGCAGTAATGGTCGACGGCGGGTAATACCGGAAAGGGTTTTTCACCGGGAAAAAGCACCTCATCGGGCGAGAGGGCGGGGACAGCGTTGGTTGGCGTCATGAGAGGTCATTCATCGGATGTTCGGTACAGACGAAAGCATAAAGCAAAAGGGCCACGCAAGCGTGACCCTTCTGTGCAGCAGCCGTCAAAAAGACGGCATCGACAAATTACAGCATCGATGCGACGGCTTCCTTCTCGTCGGTCAGCTCCTTCAGGGTGGCAGCAATCTTGCCCTTCGAGTACTCGTCGATTTCCAGGCCCTTGATCAGGCTGAACTTGCCACCCTTGCACTCGCAGGGGAAGCCGAAGACGATACCTTCAGGAATACCGTAGCCGTTGTCGGCCGGTGCCGGGACACCCATGGTGACCCATTCATCCGAACCCAGGTGCCAGTCACGGATGTGATCGATGGCGGCGTTGGCAGCCGAAGCGGCCGACGACAGGCCACGGGCGTCGATAATGGCGGCACCGCGCTTGCCAACGGTCGGCAGGAACACATCGTTATTCCAAACGGCGTCGTTGACCAGATCCTTGACGCTGTCACCGTTCGAGGTGCAGAAACGGTAGTCGGCATACATCGTCGGTGAGTGGTTGCCCCACACGACCAGCTTCTTCAGCGACGACACCGGACGGCCGGTCTTCTGGGCCAGCTGGGTCAGTGCACGGTTGTGGTCCAGACGCAGCATGCCATGGTAGTTGTTCGGGTTGGTGCGGCCAACCTTCTTGGCGGCGGCTGCAGCGATCAGAGCGTTGGTGTTACAGGGGTTGCCAACAACCAGCACCTTGACGTCTTCCTTGGCGTTCTTGGCAATGGCTTCGCCCTGAACGGTAAAGATGGCGCCGTTGGCTTGCAGCAGATCGGCACGCTCCATACCCGGGCCACGCGGACGGGCGCCGACCAGCAGACACACATCGGCGTCCTTGAAGGCAACGTTCGGGTCATCGGTAGCGATCATGCCTTGCAGTAGCGGGAAGGCACAGTCATCCAGCTCCATCATGACGCCTTGCACGGCCTTCTGGGCTTGCGGCAGATCCAGCAGCTGAAGAATGACAGGCTGATCCTTGCCCAGCATTTCGCCGGAAGCAATACGGAACAGCAGGCTATAACCGATCTGGCCGGCGGCGCCAGTCACAGCGACGCGCATAGGTGCTTTGGACATAGAAGACTCCTGGAAATTTTGTAAGTGTGGATGAAACTTGTCGATGTTATTAGCGAGGGGGGCTGCTGTCAATGCGCTCTGCGTCATGCGGGCCGGCAACGGACGTGAAACGAAAAACGGGGAAACTGTGTTGAAATAGCACCATGCCCTCTATTGTTATCGCGCCTTCCACTGTTCCGGCATTTCGTCCGCTCTATCGCCAGATTCAGGATCTGATCGTTCAGGCCCTGGCAGACCGTGAGTGGCAGCCCGGAGAGATGATCCCGAGCGAACTGGAACTGGCCGCCCGTTTCGAGGTGAGTCAGGGCACCGTCCGGCGGGCAATCGATGAACTGGCTGCAGAAAATCTGCTGGTGCGCCGCCAGGGCAAGGGCACCTTCGTGGCGACCCATGCCGACCCGCGTGCGTTCTTCCGGTTCCTGCGCCTCATTCCTGATGATGGGACTGTGCCCCGCTCCCGAAGTGAGCCGCTTGATTGCCAGAGCCTACGGGCTGGGCAGGAGGTCGCGCAGGCGCTGTCGATCGCTCACGGTGACCCGGTGCTGCAATTGCGCCGGATTCTGCGCTTTGACGGCAAGCCCGTCGTCGTGGACGAGATATACCTACCGGCTGATCTGTTTCCAACCTTGACGCTCGACCAGCTCCGCGCCTCGGATCGTTCCTTGTATACGCTTTTCGAATCCCTCTTCGGCGTGCGCATGGTTCGGGCCGAAGAGAAAATCCGGGCAGTGGCGGCTGATCCGGCCGCAGCTGGCCTACTCGGAATCCCGCAGGGAACACCGCTGTTGAGTGTGGAGCGTACTGCGTACACCTACGGCAACCGTCCGGCCGAATGGCGGCGGGGTCTCTATTCCACCCTGAATCATCATTATTTCAATGAGTTGGGTTAACCGCCGTACATTGTGCTGCATCGCGGCAACGCGCTAATCGAAAAAACCTGATGAAAAGCGGCGCCGGGGGCTACCAAGCCGCCGTGGTTAAGCTACAATTTAACGCTCGCTTAAGCTAGAATTTAGCGCTCCGGGTTGTCTCGATACAAGGAAAACACATGACAGAGTTAGCCATGAAGAAGAAACAGCGTCCGAAGAATCTGGACCTGTCAACGATCCGTCTGCCCTTGCCGGGTAAGGTTTCCATCCTACATCGCGTTAGTGGCGTCGGCCTGTTTCTGTGCCTGCCGCTGATTCTGGCGATGTTCCAGTGGAGCCTGAGCAACGAGGGCTTCGCCAGTGTTCAGGCCGTGCTGGCCAATCCCATCGGCAAATTGGTGCTGCTGGGTCTACTCTGGGCCTATTTGCACCATTTCTGCGCCGGTATCCGTTTTCTGCTGCTGGACTGGCATATCGGCATTGACCTGCCGGCTGCCCGCAAATCGGCGGGTCTGGTTCTGATTGTCAGCCTCACGCTGACCGTGATTCTTGGGGGGTGCCTGCTGTGGTAATGAAACGTAACGTCGTCGGGGCCCACTACGGCCTCACCACCTGGATCGCCCAGCGCGCAACGGCTGTGCTGATGGCGGTTTACACGGTCATTTTCCTGATTGCTGTGCTAGTTGTGCAGCCGGGCAGTGTTGATGCATGGCGTGGCATTTTTGCCAACGGCTTCATGAAGTTTGTGACCTTCCTGTTCTTCATGAGCCTTTTCTATCATGCATGGATCGGTATCCGTGACCTGTGGATGGACTACATCAAGCCGACAGGTGTTCGCCTGTCGCTGCATGTCCTGACTATCGCTGTTCTGATCGGCTACGCCGCTTGGGCCGGCAAGATTCTGTGGAGCCTGTAAAGATGAGCATCCCCGTTCATAAGTATGATGTTGTAATCGTTGGTGCCGGTGGTTCGGGTCTGCGTGCCGCCCTTCAGGTTGCCGAGGCCGGTCTGAAGACCGCCGTGCTGACCAAAGTGTTCCCGACCCGTTCGCACACCGTCGCTGCTCAGGGTGGCGTTGCTGCACCGCTGGGTAACGTGAATGAAGACCACTGGATGTGGCACATGTACGACACCGTTAAGGGGTCGGACTGGCTGGGTGACCAGGACGCCATCGAATTCATGGTGCGCAAGGCCACCGAGTGCGTCGTCGAGCTTGAGCACTACGG
>CAZRYZ010000023.1:0-5921 GCA_964604465.1 uncultured Dechloromonas sp.
GCCAAGGCCTGCGGTATCAACACCCGCAACGTCAAACTCCTGGCCTTCTGCATGGGCGCCACCTTTGGCGGCGTCGCGGGCGGTCTTTTCGCCGGATTCCAGCAATTTGTCAGCCCGGAATCCTTTGGCCTCCTTGAATCCATCATGGTGTTGTGCATGGTCGTCCTGGGGGGTATGGGCCATATCCCCGGCGTGATCTTTGGCGCCCTGCTACTCACGCTACTACCGGAGTTCTTCCGGCAGATTGCCGGCCCCCTTCAGCAGAATCTGTTCGGCACCGTCTATGTCGACCCGGAAAGTCTGCGCATGTTGCTATTCGGTCTGTCGCTGGTGCTGGTGATGCGTTACCGGCCAAGCGGGCTGTGGCCATCCCCACAGCGTCGGCGCGAAATCGACGAGGTCCGAAAAACCGATGCCCCGGCCGATGTGCCGGTGAGCCCAATGTAAGGGCAGGACCAGGACCGAAATGACTGCCTCACCATTGCTCCGCGCATCGAACATCAGCAAAGCCTTCGGCGGCGTTCAGGCGCTCAAGGACGTTTCGCTCACCCTGAACCAGGGCGAGATCTACGGTCTGATTGGCCCCAATGGGGCCGGCAAAACCACCCTGTTCAATTGCCTGACCGGTCTCTACGTGCCTGATAGCGGGAGTTTTACCTTTGACGGAAGGCCCCTGATTAGCAATGCGCCCGACAAGACCGTACGTCAGGGCATCGCCCGCACCTTCCAGAACATCCGCCTGTTTGCCAACATGACCGCCCTGGAAAACGTGATGGTCGGCCGACACGCGCGCCTGCGCAGCAATATCCTCAGCGACATTCTGCGCACGCCATTCAACCGTCGGGAAGAACAGGCCACCGAAGACCAGGCGCTACAACTCATGCGTTACGTGGGCATTGCCCATCGTGCGCATGATCTGGCAAAACACCTTTCCTATGGCGATCAACGTCGTCTTGAAATCGCCCGGGCACTCGCCACCCGCCCCAAATTACTCTGCCTGGACGAACCCGCGGCCGGCATGAATGCCATCGAAACCGCCGGGCTTCGCCAACTGATTGAAATGATCCGTGCCGACGGTATCAGCGTGCTCCTGATCGAACATGATGTGCAACTCGTCATGGGGCTATGTGACCGTATTGCTGTGCTGGATTATGGGGAACTGATCTGTGAAGACATTCCGGCGGTTGTCCAGAAGCACCCGCGGGTGATTGAAGCCTATCTGGGGAGCGGCGCTCATGCTTGAGGTCCGCGATCTCCGTTTGCATTACGGTGGCATTCAGGCTGTCAAAGGCATCAGCTTTGATGTCGGCGAGGGCGAGCTGGTAGCGCTGATTGGCGCCAACGGGGCAGGAAAAACCACCACCCTCAAGGCACTCGCCCGCATGCTGCCACAGGCTACCGGACAGGTCCGGTTAAATCCGGCAAACCAACTAGCTACCGACCTCATGGCGCTTCCCGCCCATGAACTGGTCAGCCATGGGGTAGCCCTTGTCCCAGAGGGGCGTGGCGTCTTTGCCCGACAGACTGTTTTGGAGAACCTCAAACTTGGCGCCTTTCGTGTCAACGACAAGACGCTCATCAGCCAGCGCCTCGAGGGTCTGCTCGATCGGCTGCCAAGACTCAAAGAACGCGCTTCGCAACTGGCTGGCACGCTCTCGGGCGGCGAGCAACAGATGCTGGCGATCGCCCGCGCCCTCATGTCGGCGCCAAAGCTGCTGTTACTAGACGAGCCCTCCATGGGTCTGGCGCCGATTATGGTCGACCGGATCTTTGAGCTGATCACCAGCGCCCGCGATAGCGGTGTCAGCATCCTACTCGTGGAACAGAACGCGCGCCTGGCGCTCAAAGTCAGCCGCCGTGCCTATGTCCTGGAATCGGGGCTTATTACCCTCTCGGGCAATTCTGCCGAACTGCTGCAGGATGATCGCGTGCGGGCAGCGTACCTGGGCGAAGCTGTTCGCTAGATCATCGACCCAAGGAGTTCTTCAGATTACGTGCGTGTTCATGCTGAGAATCAGGGGGAGGACGGCATCAAGCTGCCGACCCTGGCGCAAGGATATGGCCTAGTGTTTGTGAGGCGACTTTTTTGTTATCTTAGCGCGCCGAGACGTTCGGCCGATTTCGTGTAAGCAGCAACAAAGCACTGTTCAGCGAGCCGAATGTCGCCGAGTTCGTAAAACGCCAACATCGAAACAATGTAGTCCTGCTTGGCAAAGTCCACAAAAGAGATCGGGGGTAAACCTGCCTGTAACAATGGCACATTACACATGGCCCGAGAGGTCCGCTTGTTGCCATCCTGAAACGGCTGCAAATAAGGGATGCGGGTCAGCAAGTAAAAAGCAGCTTGCACCGGCGGCAAGATTTTAGATGTCTCAATAATGTGATTCAGCATCTCCTGAAGATAGCCGCTGCCTGGTCGATAGGGTGGCAAGTAGGTGCTGAACAGGATATCCACTTCAGAAAATTCCCGTACTCTCCCACGTTGATCTGCTGGCAAGAAGTGTGGCGCATCTTGCAATTCGACGAGGCCATGGTCGCTGGTCAATAGGTCTTGCACTTTGTAGATTGAAGAGAGATCTAAATTGTCGTAGAGGTATTCAAACGCCTCTTTATGATTCAACACGAGGAATGCATCGCCCAAGGGCTTACCTTGCGAGCGCTCGCCGTAATCAATGAGGGCCTGTGTATCCAGGAGTGAATAAGTTCCGCCTTCCAGCACTGACGATGCGCACGCAAAATCAATGAGAAACTTGCTGAGCTCTCGTTTGCTCAGGCTGTAGGCAGGAATGCCCCCGAGCGCCGCCATCGAAGATTCAGACAGACCGGGGTCGGCATTCAATAACGACTCTTGATAGCGTGCCAATGGGCGCTCTGTATGAGGTGTATTGAAATAGGCTTTGAGGTCAGCCAGCGGATTGGATGAAAAATAACGCCGAGCCGGGCCGCCGCCCCGGGCCAGTAAGACCCCTTGATTCACTGCATCCCGCAGACGTCGATTAAGCGTTGAGCGGTTAACTCGCAACAGACGCTCTATTTCGCCGGCAGCGATCCCCTGCGGATAGCGGGCAACAATATCAACCAGGTCATTCATGACAAGATTAACCCCATGTTTTTAATAAAACATTATCCGATCTTGTCATGGCTGACAAGATTTTTGACAGGATTCGCGATGGCCACAAACAACAAAGCCACCCGAAGGTGGCTTTGCGCTGTGGTTTGACCCAGATTACTTGGTCGGTGCCACAAAGCCGATGGCCATGTCCTGAACGTATTCAATGATGACTTCGTCACCCACCTTGAACTTCTCCAGACCCAGAACCGACTTGTCGACCTTGACCTTCATTGACTTGCCCTGCGGGCCGGTCAGAACAGCCGTGCGAGCCTTGGCATTGATGCTCTTGATCTTGGCCGTAGCAATGATGGTGTCGATTTCTTCTGCAAAAGGCTTCTTGTTGGCAGCATCCTGAACCTTCATGGTACGGGTTTCAGCAACGCCCGGCTTGTCGGCCTTGGTGGCCAGGGTCAGGCCCACGGCCACAGCCTGTGCATACTCGACGACAAAAATATCGCCCTTCTTGATGTTGTTGAAGTTGGTGACATCCTTGCCCACCTTCATCGGCGCCAGATTGCCCTGGGCATCTTTCAGCATGACGGTACGGGTCTTGGCATCCACCGAATCCACGGTAGCGGTCATTACGGTGACTTCAGCGGCAACCGGCACGACCTTGTTATCGGCCGGCTTGGCAGCGGTCTGGGCTTGAACAGCAAAACCGGCAGTGGCCAGCAGCGCAGCAATAAGGAACGATTTTTTCATGAGGCTAACTCCTGATTGGGGAAAAATAGGTTGGCTAATTGATTAACCATGCCCTGATGATAGCAGGGCTTCGAGGATCTTGTTGTGAATCCCCTGAAATCCGCCGTTGCTCATCACCAGAATATGATCCCCTGAGCGGGCATTCCCTACGATGGCCTGCAGCATGGTGTTGAAGTCTTCGTGCACCTGCGCCCGCTCACCCATGGGGCGCAGCGCCTCAGCCGCATCCCAACCCAGATTGGCCCCATAACAATAGACCTGGTCGCAATCGGCCAGACTGCCCGGCAATTGCTCTTTCATGACACCGAGCTTCATGGTGTTGGAGCGCGGTTCGATCACGGCCAAGATACGGGCATCGCCCACCTTGCGACGCAGACCCGCTACTGTGGTGGCAATCGCCGTCGGGTGATGTGCGAAATCATCATAGACCGTGACGCCGCGCTCAACACCACGCACTTCCATACGACGCTTGACGTTCTCGAAGCGCGACAGAGCATCAAGCCCTTTATCCAGCGGGACGCCGGCATGGCGCGCCGCCAGCAGGGCGGCCAGAGCGTTCATGCGGTTATGGTCACCCGTCAGCGCCCAGGTGATGGTGCCGATTTCGCGTTCGCCCTCGCGCACGGTCATACGGCCGGTGGCGTCGTCGCCATCCACCATGAAGCCGCCCTTGGCGCCAAAGCCTACAACGGGTGTCCAACAGCCCCGTTCAAGCACCCGATCGAGCGCCGGTTCCGTGGCGTTCGAAACAATCAGGCCATTACCCGGCATGGTGCGCACCAGATGATGGAACTGGGTCTCGATGGCCGCCAGATCACTGAAGATATCGGCATGATCAAACTCAAGGTTATTGAGGACGACAGTACGTGGCCGGTAATGAACAAACTTGGAACGCTTGTCGCAGAAAGCGGTGTCATATTCGTCGGCTTCGATGACAAAGAAGGGAGAATCCTTCAGATCACCGTGCAGACGCGCCGACACCCCGAAGTTACGCGGAACCCCGCCGATCAGAAAGCCCGGTGCCAGACCGGCA
The DNA here is from genome assembly GCA_964604465.1 of uncultured Dechloromonas sp. Lineage (GTDB taxonomy): Bacteria > Pseudomonadota > Gammaproteobacteria > Burkholderiales > Rhodocyclaceae > Fluviibacter. The sequence goes on from CAZRYZ010000023.1 coordinate 4,848, forward strand.
TCTTCAAGGATCCAGGCCAGCAGCGAGGCAGTCGTGGTCTTGCCGTGTGTCCCGGCGACCCCCAGTACCCAGCGGCCCTGCAGGATATGCTCGGCCAACCATTGTGGGCCTGAGACGTAAGGCAAGCCGGCATCCAGAATGGCTTCGAGCAGGGGATTGCCGCGTGAGATGGCGTTGCCGATCACGTAGACATCGGCGTTGAGTGCCAGCTGCGATGGGTCATAGCCCTCAATCAGCTCGATGCCGGCGCCACGGAGCTGGTCGCTCATCGGCGGGTACACACCGGCATCACAGCCGGTCACCTTGTGGCCGGCAGCGCACGCCAATTGCGCTAGCCCGCCCATGAACGTGCCGCAAACTCCCAGGATATGCAAATGCATCGTCAATCTCTTGCCGGTAGGTTTAGAATGGGATGCATTGTACCTGCCCCGGAGAATGACGATGCGCCACCGACGACGCCCTGCCGGCACGCAGAACAACGGCACCGCACATATTGCGGCGGTGGCCGCGCGGCTGATGGCAGAAGACGGGCTGGACGATGTGGAGCTGGCCAAACGCAAGGCGGCTCATCAGCTCAATCTACCCGAATGGATCGGTTTGCCCAGCTCTCAGGCAGTGTATGAAGCACTCCGGACTCATCAGGCCATTTTCCATGCGGACGAACAGCGTGCTCGGGTAGCCGCCCTTCGCCAAGAGGCAATCTACTGGATGACCCTGCTCGGTGACTTTCACCCCTACCTGACCGGTTCGGTTCTGGAAGGCACCGCTGGCCGCTTCGCCATGATTGATATTCTGCTCTATCCGGATAGCGACAAGGAGGTCGAGCTGTTCCTGCTGAACCAGGGCATCGATTACGAGTTTGTTCAACCGCGCAACGAGCGGACACGCGCCGTGTTGCAAGTAAGTCGCAACGACCTAGTGACCAATCTGGTGATTTACCCCAGTCATGACGAGCGGGTTGTTTTCAAAAAGCACGATGGCTCCCCCCGGGAGCGGGCCCGTCTGGATGTACTGCGCGCCCGCATGACTGCCGAAGCCACGATCTCCAACTTGCTCTAACCTGAAAGAGAACGA
>CAZRYZ010000023.1:6021-17883 GCA_964604465.1 uncultured Dechloromonas sp.
TTCTGGGCCACCTGGTGCCCGCCCTGCATTGAAGAGATGCCGATGTTCGACGACGTCTATAACGAGTGGAAGAACAAAAACGTCATTTTTGTTGGCATCGCCACTGATCAGGCCGACAAAGTGCGGCAATTTCTTAAAACCTCCCCGGTCGATTACATGATTGTTGTGGGCGGCCAACCCGGCTTTGAACTTTCCCGCGATCTCGGCAATCGCCACGGCGGGGTGCCTTATACCGTCATCCTAGATGCCCAGGGGCAAGTGGTGGCGCGCCATGTCGGGCTCTATCCACGCAAAGATCTGGAAACGGCGCTTGGCCGTGCTATTCGCTAACTGGTCGCGAACTCGCTGCTAACATGCTGGAAATTTGTTGCTAATTGGGAGATAATCCGCGCATGAATACGACAGCCTCATCCGCCCCGCCCCGCCTGGGTAAGGTGCTCGTTCTGCACGGGCCCAACCTGAATCTGCTTGGTCAGCGTGAGCCCCATCTTTATGGCGCCACGACGCTGGCCGACATTGATCGTGCGCTGACCGATCGCGCCGAACGTGCTGACATCGTGCTGGAATCGTTCCAGAGTAACCATGAAGGCGCGCTCATCGAGCGATTGCATGCGGCCCGTGGCGAAGACTTCGATTTTCTGGTGATCAACCCGGGTGGCCTGACGCACTCCAGTGTGGCACTGCGCGATGCGGTACTCGCCTCGGATCTCTCGTTTATCGAGGTTCACCTGTCGAACGTGCACGCCCGCGAGCCGTTCCGCCAACACTCGTACTTTTCGGACAAAGCCGTCGGCACCATTACCGGACTCGGTGCCATGGGCTATCTGCTGGCGTTGGACTATATCGTTGCCGCCCTGTCCGACAACCTGGACCCCGGCAAGGCCTAAGCCAAGCCAAAGACACGCCCCTCACGGACTACTCATTCATTATCTGAAGACTTCTCTCTGGAGCCCCACATGGATCTGCGCAAACTGAAAAAACTGATTGACCTGGTACAGGAGTCCGGCATTTCGGAACTGGAAGTCACCGAGGGTGAAGAAAAGGTGCGCATTGCCAAGCAGTTCGCCGCCGCCCCGGTCGCACACCATGTCATTGCTGCCCCGGCCCCGGTCGCTGCAGCACCCGCAGCCGCCGCCCCGGCGCCGACGGCGGCCTCAGAACCCGCCCTGCCGGCTGGCCATATCGTGAAGAGCCCGATGGTCGGCACCTTCTACCGTGCCTCCTCGCCCGACGCCAAGGCCTTTGCCGAAGTCGGCGACAGCGTGAAGGAAGGCCAGACCCTGTGCATTGTCGAGGCCATGAAGCTGCTCAACGAAATCGAATCGGATGCAACCGGCGTGATCAAGGCGATCCTGGTCGAGAATGGCCAACCTGTCGAGTTTGGCGAACCCCTCTTTGTGATCGGCTGATCGCCATGTTCGGAAAGATCCTGATCGCCAACCGGGGCGAGATCGCCCTACGCATCCAGCGCGCCTGTCGCCTGCTGGGCGTAAAGACCGTGGTCGTGCACTCCGAGGCCGACCGCGATGCCAAATATGTGAAGCTCGCCGACGAATCCGTCTGCATCGGGCCCGCACCTTCCAAAGACAGTTACCTCAACGTGCCGGCGATCATCTCGGCGGCCGAGGTGACCGATGCCGAGGCGATCCACCCCGGTTATGGCTTCCTTTCCGAGAATGCCGATTTTTCGGAGCGCGTAGAACAATGCGGCTTCGTCTTCATCGGTCCGCGGGCAGACACGATTCGCCTGATGGGCGACAAAGTCTCGGCCAAAGACGCCATGAAGAAGGCGGGCGTGCCCTGTGTGCCCGGCTCTGAAGGCGCCCTACCGGATGACCACAAGGAAATTATCCGCACGGCCCGGGAGATCGGTTACCCGGTCATCATCAAAGCTGCGGGCGGCGGCGGTGGCCGCGGTATGCGCGTGGTGCATACCGAAGCGGCACTCATCAACGCCGTACAGATGACCAAGCAGGAAGCCCAAACCGCTTTCGGCAACCCGACCGTGTACATGGAAAAGTTTCTGGAGAATCCGCGCCACGTGGAAATTCAGGTGCTGGCCGACACCCACGGCAACGCCATCTACCTGGGTGAACGCGATTGCTCGATGCAACGTCGTCACCAGAAGGTGATTGAAGAAGCACCTGCGCCGGGGATCCCCGAAAAGCTGATCGAGAAGATTGGTGAGCGCTGCGCCGAGGCCTGTCGCAAGATCGGTTATCGCGGCGCGGGCACCTTCGAATTCCTCTACGAAAATGGCGAGTTTTACTTCATCGAAATGAACACGCGCGTCCAGGTGGAGCACCCCGTCACAGAATTGATCACCGGGGTCGATATCGTGCAGGAGCAGATCCGCATTGCTGCCGGCGAAAAGCTGCGCTACCGCCAGAAGGATATCGAGTTCCGCGGCCACGCCATCGAGTGCCGCATCAATGCCGAAGATCCATACACCTTCATCCCGTCACCGGGCACCATCACGGCCTGGCACACGCCCGGCGGCCCTGGCATCCGTGTCGACTCGCACGTCTACGCCGGCTACAAGGTACCACCGCATTACGATTCGATGATCGGCAAGCTGATCTCCTACGGCGAAACCCGTGAGCAGGCGATCCGCAAAATGCGCATCGCTCTATCAGAAATGCTGGTGGAAGGCATCAAGACCAACATTCCACTGCACCACGAGCTGATGCGCGACAAGGGCTTCGTGGATGGTGGTGCCAGCATCCACTATCTGGAACACATGCTGGCCGAGAAAAAAGAAGTCGAGCGCAAGTAAGTGGTCGCTGATGCAACCTGGGTGAACGCCCGCATTATTGCGGACGCCCAGCAGGCTGAGGCACTCGGCGATGCCTTGATGGAGGCCGGCGCCCTGTCGGTCACCGTTGAGGATGCCGATGCGGGCACTCCCGCCGAGACCCCGCAGTATGGCGAGCCCGGCATGGAAACGCACACGGCGTGGGCGCGCTCGGTGCTGTCGGCGCTCTTTGATGCCAAGGATCCGGTTCGCGACATTGTGGCTGACTGTGCCGCCGCGTTGGGCGTTGATGCCGAGCTGACGATCGAAGACGTTCCGGAAACCGACTGGGTTCGTGCGACACAGGCGCAGTTTGACCCGATTCCCATCGGTGGCCCGCTGTGGATCGTTCCCAGCTGGCATACCCCACCCGACACAAGCGATACGGCCATTAATCTGGTGCTCGACCCCGGGCTGGCCTTTGGCACGGGTAGCCACCCGACCACACGCATGTGCCTGCAGTGGCTGGTGCGCGAACGTCCTTCGGGGCAAATCCTGGATTACGGTTGTGGTTCCGGTATTCTGGCCATAGCCGCGGCCAAGCTGGGCGCCCGGGAGGTGGTCGGTGTCGATATCGACCCACAAGCGGTTCGCTCGGCACATGACAACGCCGCTACCAATGGCGTGAGCGCGGCCTTCTTTGATGCCAGTGACAAACTGCCCGCCCCTTACGACGCCCAAACTTATGACGTGGTGCTGGCCAATATTCTGGCCAATCCGCTTCGGATTCTGGCGCCGGCACTGACGGCACGCCTCAAACCCGGCGCATCCCTGGTACTGGCCGGCCTGCTGGCCGAACAGGCCGAAGAACTGATCGGCATCTACCGCCCCTGGCTGGAGATGCAGGTCGCCGATACGCAGGAAGGCTGGAGCCTCCTGGTGGGTCGGCGCCCCAACTAATTTCCGTTTTTAATTCCGCGTCCTGAACGACACCCTTATGAGCACATCCACCCTGATCTGCGGCTCCCTGGCCTTCGACAACATCATGGTCTTCAATGGCCGTTTCCGCGAACAGATTCTGCCCGAGCAGATTCATATCCTGAACGTGGCATTCCTCGTGCCCGAGATGCGGCGCGAATTCGGCGGTTGTGCCGGCAACATCGCCTATGCCCTGCACAGCCTAGGCGGCAACGCTGAAATCATGGCCACCGTCGGCGATGACGGCATTCCCTATCTGGATCGACTCGATGCGCGAGGGTTGTCGCGCAAGTATGTGAAGAAGGTACCGGGCACCTTTACGGCACAGGCCTTCATCACCACCGACCTAGACGATAACCAGATCACCGCGTTTCACCCCGGCGCCATGGGTCAGGCCCACCTCAACGAGGTGACGCACGCCGACAACATCGGTCTCGGGATCGTAGCGCCGGATGGGCGTGATGCCATGATTGAACATGCCCGCCAGTTCGCGGCGGCAAATATTCCATTTATCTTCGATCCGGGTCAGGGGCTGCCGATGTTTGATGGCAATGACCTGAAGCAGTTTCTATCACTAGCCACCTACGCCTGCGTGAATGACTATGAAGCGCAAATGCTTTGCGAACGCACGGGTCAGAGTCTGGAAGAACTTGCCGGGACCGTGGCAGCACTGATCGTGACGCGTGGCGGCGAAGGGGCCTGGATCTTTACCGGCGGCCAGCGGATTGACATTGAAACCGTCCAACCCGAGGCCATTATCGACCCAACAGGTTGTGGTGATGCCTTCCGTGGCGGGTTGCTCTTCGGTCTGGCCAATGGCTATGACTGGCAAAAGGCCGGGCGACTGGCTTCGCTGATGGGCTCCATCAAGATTGCCCATGCCGGTCCGCAAAACTACCAGGTCGACTTTGCCCAGGTCGCGCGCCGCTTTGAGGCCGCGTTCGGCGAACCGCTGTAAGTTCAATCGTGGCCGCAGCCCGCACACCTGCCTGCTTGCGCTTTGCACGTGGCGTGCGGGTCATCGTGCATCTGCTTGGCGGCCTGTGCTGGGTGCTTCTGGCCTTCCCCTTCTTCTCACTAGAACGCCGTCGCTGGGTACGCACACGCTGGTCGCAGGAACTCCTCTGCCATTTCGGCTTCACCCTCAAGACCGAAGGCGCTCTATCCGCCAACCCCGGCCTGATCGCGGCCAATCATGTGAGCTGGATCGACATCTTTGCCGTGAATGCCCTGACGCCGGTCGCCTTTGTGTCTAAAGACGATGTGACCCACTGGCCCATTATTGGCACGCTGGCACGCCATAACGAGACGATCTTTCTCCAACGCGGTAGCCGGGGGCACGCCCACACCATCGGCAGGGCGATGGCCCAGCGTCTGGAAGACGGGAGCTGGCTGGCGGTTTTTCCTGAAGGCACCACGACCGATGGCACTCACCTGCACCCGTTTCATGCAGCGTTGCTGCAGCCGGCAATTGATGCCCGCGTGCCGGTCACACCGGTTGCTTTGAGCTATGAAGATGCCGATGGGCAACGCTCACTTCTACCCGCATATACTGGCGACACCTCGTTATGGGAAAGCTTCTGCCGCATTCTCTCGGCACGCCACCTGGTAATCCGGATCACCATTGGCCAGCCCATCCAGATTGAAGCCGAAAACCTACCGGGCAACCAGGGGCGCAAACGGCTCGCCCAGTCGCTGCACGACCAAATCGAAACAGCGCTCTATTCCTGACCAGCCTGCCGACGGAGATCTCGCAGTTTCGCGTATTTCATGAAACTGTTTTGGCAGCCGATGACGATGTGCACAAATCCGGGCACACCATCCCGCCAACCGCCCCGCAGCAACCAGAACTTGAGGAAGCGGGTAATTGGCGACAGCACCATGCGCGCCAGCGGTGCTGCCTCGTTACGCGCTAGCGCCCGTTCAGCGGCCAGCGAGGTGTAGCGGTTCTGCTTGTCCAGATAGACCTTCAGGTCGTCTGCCGAGTAATGCAACAAATCCCCCTCCAGCGTCCGGGGCGGCACATCACTTAAAACATGTTCGTGCACGATGTCGTCGGACCAGCGGGCCGAGTCGCGGCGGAAGAGCCGGGTGTTGAAGTCCGGATAGCCTTCACCGTGTTTGAGCGGGCGCCCCATGAAGACATTACAACGGGCGAACCGATACACCGGGTAAACGGGCAAAGCATCACCGAACGCCTGAACAATGCTCCGGGACAACACCGGCGACAAGGTCTCATCTGCATCCAGGCAAAGCACCCAGTCATTCTTGGCCAGGCTGACCGCATAAGCCTTCTGCGGTCCAAATCCGGCCCACCCATGCGTCACCATCCGGGCACCGAATTCCGCTGCAATGGCCGCTGTTTCGTCGGTACTACCGGAGTCCACGACCACAATATCGTCAGCAAAGGGCACAGAGGCCAGAACATCCCGCAAACGCGGGCCCGCATTCAACGTGATCAGGACGAGCGAGAGCGGTAATTTTCGGGACATAGCACCAAGTATGGTCAAATTCGGGCAGATATAATGCGGCAATGACGCGAGATTATCACTAATGCAGCCCGGGCTTTCCGATCCGCCCCGTTTTCTGCTGATGAAAACCTCATCGCTGGGCGATGTGCTGCACAATCTCGCCGTGGTGAGCGACCTGCGGCGCGTCTTCCCCGATGCCCAGATCGACTGGTGTGTCGAAGCACCCTTTGCAGAAATTCCGCTCTGGCACAACGGGGTTCGCCGCGTCATTCCCGTAGCCATCCGGCGTTGGCGTAAGAACCTTCTGAGCAGCGATACCTGGAGCGAAATTCGACTGGCAGTGAGTGCGCTCCGAACGGAACGTTACGATGCCATCATCGACACCCAGGGACTCGTACGCAGCGTGTTGCTGGGTCAGCTTGCGCACGGGCCCGTGTACGGCCAGAACCGGCATGAGGCCCGCGAAGCCCTCTCCGGACTCCTGGTCACGCACCCTCTAGGGGTGCCCTATGCACTGCATGCGGTGGAGCGTTATCGAACGATTGCGGCCACCGCTCTCGGCTATACCGACCGGCTGCCGGATCTGCCGCTTGACTTTGGTCTGAAGGATCGCTTCCCTGCCCAGCCGGGCAACGAGGTCTTTCTATTTACCAACACCAGTCGCGACAAGAAGCTCTGGCCCGAGGCCTACTGGATCACCGTGGGTCGCCAACTCCGCCAATCAGGTCTGGTACCAGTCTTCACCGCAGGCAACGAGCTGGAGTCTGCCCGTTCGCAACGCATCGCTCAGGGGATTGCCGAAGGTGATGGTACTGAACCGGGCGAGGTTATGTTCCGCCCCACCCTGACGCAACTGACCGAGCGCCTGTCCAAGGCCCGTCTTTGCTTAGGCGTCGACACCGGTTTCACACATATTGCCTGCGCCCTGGAAATTCCGACGATCGCCATCTTTACCGATACCGATCCCGAATTGGCGGGTGGGTTCGGCCTGGGACAACGCGCTACCTTCGGGCACCTCGATACCATCCCGCCCGTGGAAGACGTTACCGGCCAATTGCAACGCTGGGGCTTTCTGCCCGCATAAGCCCTATGGTTCAACCCCCCCAAATTAGCCGATGACGCCCAATCAGTCTCGATGCCGCAACAAGGCGCCATGGATTTATCGCAGCCTCCTGCTGCTGGTAATTCCCTTGGCCCTGATTCGACTCTGGTGGCGCGGCAGAAAGCAGCCGGGTTATCGACAACATATTGGCGAGCGCTTTGGCTTCATCGAGATTCCTGAGGGAGGGCCTATTCTCTGGCTGCATGCCGTTTCCGTGGGTGAGACCCGTGCAGCAGAGCCTCTGGTTCACGCCCTTCTGGCAGCCTACCCGACACACCGGATACTCCTAACGCATATGACGCCCACCGGGCGCGCCACGAGCAGCAGCCTCTACCAGGACCCTCGCATCATCATTGCCTATGTACCCTATGACCTGACGGGGGCGGTCGACCGCTTTCTCAGGCGCGTACGACCCCAGCTGGCACTATTAATGGAAACGGAAATCTGGCCGAATCTGATTCTGCGGTCGCGGCATCAGGGCGTGCCCGTCATGCTCATCAACGCGCGCCTCTCGGAACGCTCTGCCCGACGTTATGGCCACTTCAAATCACAGATCCGGCCTGTCCTGGCTGCGCTCAGTGCCACAGGCGCACAAACACCCGCCGATGCCGAACGACTGGCCTCTCTAGGAGCCTACCCCGTTAGCGTCACCGGCAATCTCAAATTTGATGTTCGCATCAATCCTGAACTGCAGGCGCTTGGGCAATCATGGCGCCGTGCCGTCGCCGACCACCGACCCGTCTGGTTGGCGGCCAGTACACGAGAGGGCGAAGAAACGATCATCATCGCGGCGCACCGAATGCTGTGCCAGCAGCTGCCGGACAACCCACCTTTGCTCATTCTCGTGCCTAGGCATCCGCAACGCTTTGATGATGTGGCGGCACAAGTCACACGCGAAGGTCTCAGCCTTACTCGCCGCTCCCAGGGGCAGCCTCCGTCATCGTCCCAGGTCTGGCTTGGCGATTCTATGGGTGAGATGGTGGCCTACTACAGCATGGCCGACCTGGCGGTGATTGGCGGGAGCCTCCTGCCGTTCGGCGGCCAGAATCTGATTGAGGCGGCGGCCTGTGGTGCCCCCCTGATCATCGGCCCGCATACCTACAATTTCAAGGCGGCCGCTGAACTGGCCGAAGCCACGGGCGCCGCCCATCGTCTGCATGACGTGACGGCCGAGCTGTTGGCAGAGACGGTGGGTACACTGCTCACGGATGCCGCCTATCTGGCTCAGGCCCGCTCAGCAACCGAGCTCTTTGTCGGAAGCGCTACCGGAGCGACCGAACGCACCTGCACTCTGATCCGGCAGGTATTGCGCTAGCCGTTATGATCTTTAGTCAGTCGTTCAGGAGCGGCTGAATCGCTGCCCAGACCTGCTCGGGCGTGATATGGGTCAGGCATTCGCTGACCTTGCCACCACCGCAACCATCTAGGCCACAGGGGCGACAATTGAATTCGGCACTACGGGTAATGACCTGATGCTGACCAATACGGGGCGCGCCCCACGGTCCCCAGTGCCCCTCACCCGATGGCCCGAAGAGGGCAACGACCGGGGTGCGCATGGCGGCTGCCATATGCATCGGTGCCGAATCGACGCCTGCAAATAATCTTGCCTGCGCAGTGAGCGCCCCCAGCTCTTTAAGTGATAGTGCCCCGGCCAGGCTAGCTACAGGTGCCTCGTTACGGGCAGCCAGCGCTGTCTGGATCCGGGCAATCAGGTGCCCCTCCTTCTCACCCGGTGCGGCCGTCAACAAGACGGGCCAGCCGGCGCCCCGAATGCGCGCAATGATGTCGGCCCAACCTTCGGCCGTCCAGCACTTGAAATGCCAGCGTGAGGGCGGATGCAAGTGAACAAATTTGCCGGGTTCGAGGCCCAGAGATTGCAGCCTTATTGCAACATGCGCTTCGGCATCCGGGCCCGGAACAAAGCTTAAAGACCGTTGACCCTGCGCGGGCTGAATACCCAACCGGCGGAGCGCATCCAGGTTCTGTTCCACGACGTGACGTCGACCGCTGCCCATGATGGCGGGCACAAAGTGGGTGAAGCTTCCCTTCCAGAAACGTCCCCGACCCTGAACCCGCGGCGCTACGGCATAAGCCGGTTTGAGCAGGCGCGATAACCACGCACCCCGCGGGTGCTCGGTCAGATGGATGATCAGATCATACTGCCGTGATTGCAGGGTTTTAAGCAAACCCCACTCGGCACCGATCTGCCCCATCACACCCAGACGCTTCCAGGCGCGATCAATCCCATGCAACTGCGAGAGATCCGGATGACCGGACAACATGTCGGCCGTATCGGCATAAACTAGGCCATCAATCTCGACATGAGGTGCCGCTGCTTTCAATGCCGACAGAACCGGTGATGCCAGCAAAACATCGCCATGGTGACGTAACTTGGTCACCAGGACGCGATGAATGGAGCGAAGCGGGATGGCGTCAGCGGGCATGACGCTATTGTACCGGCGGCGCCGCAATTTGCCCGGGGGTAAATTCCAGGCACAGCATTTCACCATAGCCGAAGCGCAGATTGAGCCAGTCTTTGCCCGAAAGCCCCTGGTGGTGAGCCTGCAGTACGCGCATGACGCCTGCATGACTCACAACCACCGCCTGCTCATGACAGGCGCTGATCTCTCTAAGCCACGCCAGAGCACGCACCTGCAGCTCATAACCGGTTTCGCCACCCGGCGGTCTGAATCCGGCAATATCGGCAGCCCAGGCATCCAGCGCCCGGGGACCAATCGCATCCCAGGTCTGCATCTCCCAATCTCCGAAATCCAGTTCAGCCAATCGTGGATCGACCAAGGCGCCCGGCGACAACGCCACCGCCAGTTCGCGACAGCGACGCAATGGGCTGCTGAAGACCGGGGCGTCGGCTACCCCGTATTGCCGCAGACGCTCACGGATGGCTTCAAGTCGTGCCGGATCTTCTGAGGCAGAATCTTTCAAAGACAGATCGGTCTGCCCGTAACAGAGGCCTGAGGCCACTTCAGGCGGAAAATGGCGGATTAGACAGAGACGCACGTCAACCCGGATGCTTTTCGGAAACGCCGGCCGATGCAAAGCTGGCCATCTCGTTCAAGAAGGCCACCGCGCCCTGCAGGAGTGGCCAGGCAAGCGCAACGCCAGTCCCTTCACCCAACCGCAGGCTCAAATCCAGTAGGGGTTCCGCCTGCATGGCCTCCAGCTGTATCCGATGCCCGGCCTCGGCCGAGCGATGCGCGTACACACAGTAATCACGGGCTACAGGATACAAACGGCAGGCAACCAGTGCTGCCGCGCCCACCACGAACCCATCGATCAACACCACCATCCGTCGTTCGGCGGCGGCCAGGATGACACCCACCATAGTGGCAATCTCGAACCCACCAAACTCGCGCAACACCTCTGCCGGATCCTGGATCTCACCCGTTCGTTGCAACGCCTGCGCCAATAGGGCCTGCTTACGGGCCAGACCGGCATCATCCAGACCGGTTCCACGGCCCACACACGCTTCAAGGGTTCTCCCGCTCAGGCAGTGCGTGATCAGACTGGCTGAGGCTGTGTTGCCAATTCCCATTTCACCGAGACCGATCACGTTACAACCCGCCTCGGCATACCGGGCGACCAGGGCTACCCCGTTGTCGATGGCCTGATCGCACTGAGCCACCGTCATCGCGGGAGCTTCTAGGTAATTCTCCGTACCGGCACCCAGCTTGTAATCGATGAGCCCCTTGCGCTGCCCGAACTCATGTGCAACCCCGCAGTCGACGACGGCCAGCGGTAGACCGTATGTCCTTGTAAAGACATTGATGGCCGCACCTCCGGCCAGAAAGTTTTCGACCATCTGCCAGGTCACGTCCTGGGGGTAAGCCGACACACCGGCCTTAGCCGCACCGTGATCGCCTGCAAACACCAGCATCTGCGGCTGATCGATCCGAGGACATTCACGCTGCTGGATCAACCCGATCTGCAAGGCGAGCGCTTCCAGCTGGCCCAGTGCGCCGAGCGGTTTCGTCTTTTGATCGATTTTCTGCTGCAAGGACTCGGCCAGCGGACCTGCCGTAGGGCTAATGGTAAAACGACGCATACGATTAATTCCTTCAGCCCCGGAGCGTGAGCGGGATACCTGCTACGGAGAGCGTGACACGCTGACAGCGTGCTGCCAGCTCCTGGTTGAGCCGGCCCTGTTCATCAGCAAAACGGCGCGCCAGACGATTTTCCGGCACCACGCCCGAGCCGATTTCATTACTGACCAGAATGATCTCGCCGGAGAGTTGTGGCAGCACGTCCAGGAGTGCCTGACGCTCGCCGCTGAAGAGCGCACATTCAATGGCCTCACCTGAGGCCATCTGCTCACCAGCCTGACCTTTGAAAACCAGTGCCGACAGCCAGAGCGTGATGCAGTCCACAATGAGGCAACGATCTGGTGCCGCATTGGCCTTGAGCGTTGCTGCAAGCTTCACCGGCTCTTCAACCGTCACCCAGTGTGCGGGGCGCTGCTGGCGATGATGCGCAAGCCGATCTGTCATCTCGGCATCCAATGCTTCAGCCGTTGCAATGTAGCGGACTTCCATACCGAGCGCCTCCTGGACGATAGCGCG
>CAZRYZ010000024.1:0-17707 GCA_964604465.1 uncultured Dechloromonas sp.
GGTGCCCGGCCGTTAGCCGGCATCCTGCTCTGCGGAGCCCGGACTTTCCTCCCCGCACTTTCGTGCGCAGCGACTGCCAGGGCGACTTCCCGTGGCTATTATACGTGGGCAAAAGTCCAAGGCAGCACACTACCTGCTTCCAGCGGCACCAGCGTATCGCCATGCACATAGGGATAAGAGATGGGTACCACCTTGTCCTGACGACGCAGAACGACCTTGTGCTCATTCACCGGCAGGCCATAGAACGCCGGTCCATGCAGGCTGGCAAATCCTTCGAGCTTATCCAACGCACCCACGGCATCAAAGGCCATGGCGTACATTTCCATCGCCTCACCCGCTGTATAACAGCCAGCACAACCGCAGGCGGCCTCTTTGGTCAGCCGGGCATGGGGCGCCGAATCGGTGCCCAGAAAGAAATGCGTTGAGCCCGAGGTTGCCGCATCGACCAATGCTTCGCGATGTGTTTCGCGCTTGAGCACTGGCAGGCAATAGTAGTGTGGGCGCACGCCACCCTGAAAAATGGCATTACGGTTATACAGCAAATGGTGTGCCGTGATTGTGGCACCCACGCGATCACCTGCTGAGCGAACAAAGGTCGCTGCATCGGCCGTCGTGATGTGTTCGAACACGATGCGCAAATCCGGAAACTTATGCAGCAAGGGTTTGAGGATACGCTCAATGAATACGGCTTCACGATCAAAGAGATCGATATGGCTATCCGTCACCTCGCCATGCACCAGCAACGGGATGCCTTGCACTGCCATCTCTGCCAGTGCCGGATACACCTTCTCAATTGCAGTGACCCCCGCATCCGAGTTGGTCGTTGCCCCTGCAGGATAGAGCTTCACTGCCTTCACAAAACCCGATGCTTTAGCCCTGGCAATCTCTTCCGGAGTTGTCGTATCGGTAAGATACAAGGTCATCAGCGGTTCAAAGCAGGAGCCTGCCGGACAGGCTGCCAGAATGCGCTCGCGATAAGCCGCTGCCGCGTCGACGGTTGTCACCGGCGGTCGTAGATTGGGCATGACGATGGCGCGCCCGAACTGGGCCGCCACATGAGGCACCGTGATCTTCAGCGCGTCATCATCACGCAGATGGATATGCCAATCGTCGGGTTGGCGAATAACAAGTTCGTTCATGGCAGTACAACCAGTCAATTAAATGCAATGAACACTATTTTACGCGCCCGCCTTTAAATCCAATGCCCGTTGATAGAGCTGGTCTTTGGGCGCGCCCGTGAGCTGCTGCGCGATTTGCGCGACCTGTTTGGTTGGCAAACCGGCTTCAACCAGAATACGCACTGCTTTGTCGGCAGCGTCATCCATCCCAACCGCCTCATGGGCGCGTTCAGCGGGTGGATAAACCACCAGCACGAATTCACCACGCGCATGATTGGAATCAGTACCCAGCCAGGCAGCTGCCTCCCCGAGCGGTAACCGCACCGATTGCTCAAAGACCTTGGTTAATTCACGTGCAATCAACACGTCCCGCTCGGCACCGAAGACCTCGGACAATGCTGCCAGCGCTGCCTCAATCCGATGCGGTGCTTCGTAAAACACCAGTGCCAGGTCATCACCCGCCCGGACTTGCCAATCGGCCAGCACGCGCAAACGCTCCTGCGTTTTACTTGGCAAAAATCCGGCAAAAATCCAACCACCACCGGCATGGGTGAGACCCGCAATCGATAGTGCTGCAGCGGCTGCACAGGCACCCGGCACTGCCACAACGGGCCAGCCTTGAGCTCGCACCACCGCCACGATTCGCCCCCCCGGGTCTGAAATTCCCGGCGTGCCGGCATCACTGACCAGCGCCACCGACTGGCCCTGCGCCAAACGTTGCGCAATCTGTTGTGCCGCGCGCTGTTCATGGTGTTCATCCGCAACCAGCATCGCTGCCTTGCTACCGACATGACGCAATAAGGTCGCTGTCCGGCGCGTGTCCTCTGCGGCCACGACCGATACGTCCCGAAGAATACGGGCGGCGCGAGGGCTCAGGTCTTCCAGATTACCAATGGGCGTTGCCACCACATAGAGGACACTACCGGGCACGATTTCTCCGTTGGTGCCTGCTGCATGGCCTGGGGATTGCGCTAAAGTCATGAACATTCAAACTTGTCGAGTGAATCTGCACGATACCATGCGCACCGAAAAACAAGTCGCTGGCGACCAGGCCGAGGCCTTAGCCATCAAGCTCATCGGGCAGGCCGGATTACGGGTGCTGGAGCGAAACTATCGGGTCCGCGGCGGCGAAATTGATTGCATCGCCCTAGATGGGGAGACACTGGTGTTTATCGAGGTCCGCTATCGCAAAAGCGCCCGCTTTGGCGGTGCCGCTGCCAGCATCGACACCCGAAAACAGCAACGCATTATCCATGCCGCACAAATCTATCTAATGAAACACCCGCGGCAAGCCAACCGCCCGTGCCGGTTTGATTGCATTCTGCTGGATTCCCTCAGTGACCAACCGCCGGACTGGATCAGAGATGCGTTCCAGCTCGTATAGCGTCGGCGGCGCCTTGTGCGCCTTACGCGCCCTGCTACGCGCCCTCCTACTCGCTCTACTAATCACACTGCCACCGCTTGCCCGGGCAGCGGAAACGACTTCCCCCTCGACCGATCAGCAAGGTGGGCACGCTCGTCTGCTCATTCAGTCATCACCCCTGGCCGGTAGCCAGTTTCATGCCTTGCCGGCGGTGGTTGACCAGATCCGCGTAGGCGACCCCCTCACCCTGCAACGCGAACCTGGCAACCCTCACGACAGCTATGCCATTCAGGTACTCTGGCACGACCATATGCTGGGTTATGTGCCGCGCCGGGAAAACCGGGCCATTGCCCGGGCGCTCGATCAGCAGATGCCTCTGGATGCGCGGGTCGTCGCGCTGCGACCTGATGAGACCCCATGGAAACGACTTCGTTTCGAAATCAGCATGCCCCTTGAGCCCGACCACTAGGGCGCCATGTTAAGATCAGCGCCATCGTTTCTGCCCCCCCTGATGCCGGGGGGCATCATCCCGGAGTGCCCGCATGGATCTGCAAACCCGCGTTAAACGCCATTTTGAAGATAGCGCCCAAACCAAGCTCACGGCAGCAGAGACCCTGAGCGGCCCTGTTGCGAATGCCATCGATACGATGGTGCAAGCCCTGATCGCCGGCGGCAAGATTCTCGCCTGCGGAAATGGTGGCTCGGCGGGCGATGCGCAGCATTTTGCGGCGGAACTGGTCGGCCGCTTCGAGCGTGAGCGTCAGGAGCTAGCAGCCATTGCGCTGACCACCGATAGCTCGATCCTGACGGCCATTGCCAACGACTACGCCTACGACGTGGTGTTCTCTAAACAGGTCCGTGCACTTGGCCACCCCGGGGATATCCTGCTGGCAATCTCGACTTCGGGAAATTCGAAAAACGTCATCGAAGCTATCAAGGCCGCCCATGAACATGACATGAAAGTGGTGGCACTGACCGGCAAGGGCGGCGGCCAGATTGGCGCCATGCTGCGTGACGGTGACATCCACCTGTGCGCACCCGCCGATCGAACTGCGCGTACCCAGGAAACCCACCTCACCATTATTCATGCCCTGTGCGACGGTATTGATGTCTCGTTACTCGGAGAAGATGCATGAGATTGAGCACCAAGCGCACCCTGCTTAGCTCCCTCGCCGCCATTTGTCTGAGCACCCAGATCACGGCTTGCGGCATCGAAACCGTACTCATCGGTGGCGCCGTTGCGGGGGGCGCATTGGTTGCAGCAGATCGCCGGCCATTCACGACCTACTCTAAAGATGCCTGGATCGACATTCAAGCGGCCACGCCCCTCAAAGAAATCGGGCCTGAGACGACCACCCACATTATTGCTAATGCATTTAACAGCCGCGTGCTCCTGACCGGCGAAGTGGCTTCCGAAGCCGATAAGCAAAAGGCCACCGATGTGGTGAAAGCGATCCCGGGCGTGAAGGGTGTCGACAACCAGCTGGTGGTCGGCCCGATCACCTCACTGGAAGTGCGCAACAACGATAGCTTCATCACCTCGAAGGTCAAAAGTCGCCTGATTGGCGACCAGCCAGAGCTCGGTAACGCCATGAAGGTCATCACCGAAAACGGGGTGGTCTACATTCTCGGCATGCTGACCGAAAGCGAGCTGGAGCGTGGCATAGAAATTGCCCGCACCACATCCGGCGTCAAGCGGGTCGTTAAGACCAGCCTGATCACCATCATCAAGGAACCGCAGGCGCAAACCCTGGATAAGGAAGCCAAGGAAGATGCCGCCAAGACACAGGGGACAGTGACGCCGCTGCCGGACGGGTCGCAACCCACAACGCAGGGTATTAACTAACGGCGCTCGAGAGCGGGACCCTGCGTTGTTGCGCGGTGCTCGCTTCCTCGCCTATCCACTTGATATGTCTCGGTCGCTGCGCGCCGCACGCCGCGCATTGCCCTCGCCCTCAAGCACCTGAATCGTCAGGAAATCGCAAGTTTAAATCCCTTGCAGGAGTTTCGCTTCGGCCGCGGCACTGGCCGTCGGCGCCCCAAGCAAAATCACCACATCGCCCTCCTGCAGGCGCGTTTCCGGGCCTGGCTCTAACCCGCGGATGCCGTGACGGCGGATGGCACTGATCTCGACATCGCGCAGCTCGAGTTCTTCCAGGCTGCGGCCAATGGCAAAGGCTCCCGGCTCGATCAGGACCGAGCTCATGCGAGCCGACTCTGCATCGAGCTCTTCAGACTCGTCCGATACCCCCTTGAAGAATCCCCTGAGCAAGCGATAGCGCGTACTCCGCGCATCCCTGGCCCGGCGCATAACCCGATTCAGGGGCACGCCCAGCAACAGCAGTGCATGCGAACCCAGCATGAGGCTCGCTTCCAGCGCATCCGGCACCACTTCGGCGGCACCCGCAGCGACCAGACGCGGCATATCTCGCTCATCCTCGGTACGCACCAGCACCGGTAGATCCGGTCGCAACTCCCGGCAGTAATGCAGCACTTTCTCGGCCGTCGGTGTATCGGCAAAGGTAATCACCACCACGCTGGCTCGCTTGACCCCGGCAGCCACCAGTTGCTCGCGCCTTCCAGCATCGCCAAAAAGTACGGGCTCACCCGCTTTGGCGGCTTCACGCACGCGCTCCGGATCCAGATCCAGCGCCACATAACTGATGCCTTCCTGGGCAAGGATGCGGGCAAGTGATTGGCCACTGCGCCCGAAACCACATAGCACCGCATGCTTCTGAGTCGCAATTGATGCGGCCGCCAGCTGCGTAAGCTGCATGGAGCGGGTCAACCACTCTGCCGCCGAGAAACGGATCACCAGACGATCACACCAGTGCACAATAATAGGCGCCAGCATCATCGAGATCAGGAGCGCCGCGAGTATGACCTGCGTAATGGAGCGCGGCCCCAGTTTGGCACCGGTAATTTCCGTGAGCAGAACAAAGCCGAACTCGCCGCCAGCCGCCAGCCACAAGGCAGAACGCATCGCCGTCGACTGACTACTCCCAAATAGGCGCGACAAAGCAAAAACGATCAGCGACTTGACCACCAGTACGGCCACGACTAGCGCCAATACCAACCAGGCATTTTTCCAGATGACTGTGGGATTTAGCATCATGCCAATCGTGACGAAAAAGAGTCCCATCAGCACGTCCCGAAAAGGCTTGATGTCTTCTTCCACCTGATGGCGATATTCGGTTTCGGCAATCAGCATGCCCGCCACAAAGGCCCCCAGCGCGAGTGAAAGCCCTGCCTCCTCGGTAATGTAGGCGAGCCCCAGCGTTACAAGCAGCACATTGAGCACAAACAGCTCGGAGGATTTGCCGAGCGCCACAATATGAAACCAGCGACGAATGAGCTTTTGTCCCAGGAAAAGCACGACACCTAACACCAACACGGCCTTGCCCAGCGCCAACCCCACCTCAACGGCCATATCGGCTGCCGGCTGGCCCAGGGCAGGAATCACGATCAGCAAGGGCACCACCAGCAGATCCTGCGCCAGCAGCACCCCCATCACCTCACGGCCGTGCGGTGCCTGCAGCTCTCGCCGTTCAACCAGTAACTTGGAAAGCACCGCCGTGGAAGACATGGCAATCGCCCCCCCCAGCGCCATACCTGCCTGCCAGCTCAATCCGAATCCCATCGACAACCCAGCAACTACGGCCATGGTTACGAATACCTGTGCCATACCAAAACCGAACACGGTCTTACGCATTGTGTACAGGCGTGACAATGAAAACTCGAGCCCAATCGAGAACATCAGGAAGACCACGCCGAATTCGGCCAGGGTGGTGGCTGCCTTAACGTTCTTGAGCAGAGAAAGGGCATGCGGCCCAACCAGCAGGCCCACCAGCAGATAGCCGAACATCGGCGGCATGTTGACCCGGCGAACCAGAATCACCCCCAGCACCGAGGCCATCAAGAGCAGCAGAATCAGCGACAACGAGGACATAGGAGATGGCGCCTGAAGGGCAACGCGGGAAGACGCTTCCGGTTTGTTATACTCGTCACCATCATACCCTTGCCGCAAGCCATGTCTGCACACCCAACCGCCGGCGCAACAAATAATTCTGACGTGACGACCCCGTTCGATCAGGACCGGATCCTCACGCTGGCGCGCGCCGTCCTGCGAACCGAGGCCGATGCCCTGCTCGAACTCGAGCCCAAACTGGACGATGCCTTTGTAGCGGCCGTGCGCGCCCTGCACGATGCGCCGGGCCGTGTCATCGTTTCTGGC
Source organism: uncultured Dechloromonas sp. (assembly GCA_964604465.1). Lineage (GTDB taxonomy): Bacteria > Pseudomonadota > Gammaproteobacteria > Burkholderiales > Rhodocyclaceae > Fluviibacter. The sequence goes on from CAZRYZ010000024.1 coordinate 6,716, forward strand.
ATGGGTAAGTCGGGGCACATCGCCCGCAAGATCGCCGCCACTTTCGCCTCGACGGGCACCCCTGCCTACTTTGTCCACCCGGCTGAAGCAAGCCATGGCGATCTGGGCATGGTCACCGGTGACGACGTGTTTCTGGCCCTATCCTATTCGGGCGAGTCCGATGAGCTCATGGCGATCCTGCCCGTGCTGCGCCGCCTGGGAACCCGCATCATTGCCTTAACCGGCAATCTCAATTCCTCACTCGCCGGGGAAGCCGATATCGTGCTGGATGGCAGCGTTGCCCGCGAAGCCTGTCCGCACAATCTGGCACCCACCGCCAGCACAACCGCTGCCCTCGCGCTGGGCGATGCCCTAGCCGTTGCCCTTCTGGAAGCACGGGGCTTTAGCCCTGAAGATTTTGCCCTTTCTCACCCCGGTGGCGCGCTGGGTCGCCGCCTGCTGACGCATGTGCGCGATGTCATGCACACCGATGCCGACCTGCCTTGCGTTCACCCTGATAGCCCACTGTCTGACGCCGTTCTCGCCATTTCACGCGGCAGTCTGGGCATGACCGTCGTTTGCGACCAGAACGACAAGGTGCTGGGCATTTTTACAGATGGCGACCTGCGTCGCGCCTTTGCTAAAAATCTGGATCTGCGTCAGGTGCGCGTTGGTGATGTCATGACGACAGGCCCCAAAACCATCCAAGCCGACCGGCTGGCCGTTGAAGCCGTGGCGCTCATGGAAAAACACCGTATCAACCAGCTCATCGTCACCAATGCCGACGGCGTGCTGGAAGGCGCCCTCAACATGCACGATCTGTTCCGTGCCAAGGTGGTTTAAATGACGGATGCGCTGCAGCGGCTCAAGTTCATGGCCTTTGATGTCGACGGCGTGCTCACCGATGGCAAACTCACCTATTTGCCGGATGGCAGTGAAACCAAAACCTTCTATACCCTCGACGGGGCTGGCATCCGCATGCTGCAAAAAGCCGGCATCACCGTGGGCTGGATTACCGGGCGTTCATCGCCCGCAGTCATGCACCGCGCAAAGAACTTGGGCATTACCCATCTGGCACAGGGTGCCAGCGACAAACATACCGTCTTTGCGGCATGGCTCAAAGAGGCCGGACTGGATTTCAACCAGGCCGGGTTTATGGGCGATGACCTCATTGATCTGGCCGTCATGCAGGCCTGCGCTTTCTCTGCCGCCCCCGCCAACGCTGTGGCTATTGTGCGTGAACAGGCCACGCTGGTCACCCCTGAGCGCGGCGGTGAGGGTGCGGTGCGCACGGTCTGCGAAGCGATCCTCAAAGCCCAGAATAAGCTCGACGCATTCCTGCGCAGCGGTATCCACTAATCATGCGCTGGAACAAACGCCCCGGGGTTCAACCCGTGCTGCGCGACATTCTCACGGCCGCCTTTCCTATCGGCCTTCTCACCGTGCTGGCAGCGCTTTCCTACTGGCTGGCCGTAGTGTCAGAAGCCGAACCGGTGGATATTGGCGGTCGCTTCCGCCATGACCCCGACACCATCATTCAGCAGTTCGATGGTGTCAGCTACGATGCATTGGGTAACCGAAAAGCGGGTCTCCGCGGCACCGAACTCAAACACTATCCCGATGACGAAAGCTCTGTCATCCAGAATCCCTTCATGCGCCGCTTCTCCCTAACGAACGAGCCCTCGACCGTATCGGCAAAACAGGCCGTGGTTAATAGTGATGGCTCCGAGGTTGACCTGACCGGAGATGTCAAAGCCTACCGCCCACCCCAGGGTGGCAAATCGGCCGTTACTCTGACCGCCCCACATATGTTTGTGCTGGTGGACGAAGAACGTGCCCGGACACCGGGTTTCGCCCGTGTCCAGCAAGGGAGCTCCTGGATGAGCGGTGTTGGCTTTGATGCCGACAACGTGACCCAGGTGTTCAATTTTCACAGCAACGTGAATGGTAGTTACAAACGCTGATGGCCCGCTCGCACATTACCTTCGGCCTTCGTTGTAGCCTGATCACCCTATTGATCGCCGTTTCAGCCCCGGCCTTTGCCGACCGCGACGACAGCAGCAAACCCATGAACTTCAAGTCACAGCGTGCTCACATGGACGACCTGCACAAGACCTATCAGTACACCGGCCAGGTTCTGATGACGCAGGGTTCACGCCAGCTGACTGCCGACAAAGTGACCATCAAACAGGACGCGGCCGGCTTTAGCAAAAGCGTGGCCAACGGTTCCGCCAACAAACTCGCACACGTCAAGCAGCGCGAAAATGATGGCAAGGGCTGGATGGAAGGCTGGGGCGAGCGCATCGAGTACGACGACCGCTCCGACAAAATCATTTTCTTTGACCAGGCCCGCATTAAAACCTCCACCGATGATGCGCAAGGTGAAGTCATCATCTACGATAATGTGACCGAGCGTTACCAGATTCTCGCCAAGGGGCAGCCGATTCCTGCACTGGGCAAAGCACTGCCGGCACAGCCCGGCGTTGCGCCGCGCGCAGCCCCTGAGCGCCAGTATTTCACCGCGCCGAGCAAGGTTCCTTTACCAAGCGCCAACGTAAATGCGCCCAAAACCACGACCGCCCCGGACGGTCGGGCAAAGGCCGTGATTACACCAGAAAAATAAACCGTTAAGCCCTGAACCGGGCTTCCAGAATCCAGAAATTCAGTCCGGGCGATGAGTCCATGTCAGCTGTCGGCGCTCGACCTCCGCAATAATCTCTCCCATCGCCATCGCAACACGATCCTCGGCACCGTTGACCCCCAACTCCAGATGCCGCCGTACCCCATCCTCGGTCAACGATGGCAAGGAGAAAAGCTTGAGATCTGGGTACTGCGCTACGATCCGCTCCATCAGATCCAGCAGCGCACTTTCGTAGGCTCTGTCTCCGGTAAGCAGAATCGCCCGATCGACATCCGGCGAGTTGCGAAAATAGGCGCTGTAGAAAGTATCCAGCACCCATTCCAACATGGGGTGCGCCATCTGCGGGAAGCCTGGCACAAAGTAATGCTGGTGCATCATAAAGCCAGGGATGCGATTGAAGGGATTAGGGATAATCTCCGAACCCACCGGAAACGTACCGAGCAGCAAACGTTCAGGCGTGATGTCATTGGCAAAGCGGGCACGGATTTCCTGTTCGGCCTCGGGGTGCAGCGCCAGCGGCACACCAAAGGCTGCTGCTGCTGCCTGACGGGTATGGTCGTCCGGTGTATTACCAATGCCGCCAAAGGAAAACACCACATCGCCCGTGGTCCGGGTACGGGAAAAGGTCGCGGCCAGACGGTCACGATCATCCCCAAGATACTCGACCCACGACAAACGCAGCCCGCGAGCCGACATGACACCCGCCAACCAAGTGAAATGTTTATCGGTCCGCTTACCCGAAAGGATCTCGTCACCGATAATCACCGCACCAAAGGTAGGTGCCCTTCCAATAGGGTCGCTCATCGTATCTGCTCCCGGTTACTGCTCATAATCACCTCACCCTCAACAATCTCCCCGGCACCATCGGTTTGCCCGCGATGCAGGCTGATCGCCTCTAACCCGGCTACTGCAAACATCAGCGCAGTAAAAGAGGCCGCGAAAAACCCGAGGACGGGAATATGTGCCAACAGCGCCCCCACGGCGCCCAGCACAAAGAAGCTGCCCCGGAATTGTTTACGAACAGCGATCAGTTCGGCATCGTTGGCATAACTTGTCAGCGCATCAAAGGACAAGGTTCGAGCGTTGAACCAGGCCAGCCAGCCGATTGGTAGTACAAATGCCAAACCGGGCACCAGCCAGAGCGGCAGGGTCAGCAGCCAGCCCCCCAGGTAAATGACCGTCGAAAGCGTGCTCACCCACGCCGATTGAAAGCTCCGGTCAGAACCGTGGCGGCGTAGCTGGGGGTAGACGGTTTTACCCAGCCAATCCGTCAGCTGACCGACGATCAGCAAACCGGAAACCAGTGCCGCCAATGCATAGCTGATCGCAAACAGCATCAACCAGGCAGCCACCCAGGCAAAAATATCGGCCACACCCGTCCAGCCAATGCTGATCAGCCAGGTCGCCGGCGCCATCGTCAGAAATTGGGCAGACAGCGGCTGCAGTGCAAAGAAAAGGAGAATTACCAATGAGCCCACCGCAACGGCCACCGGCACAGACAACATTTTCCACAAGCCGGGGTTACGGACCGAAGCCAGGCTGCGCCAAAACACCCGCGTTACAAACAAAAGATCCAAAACCGCTCCCCTCTTAGCCGTGGCTCAATTGTTGCCACGCTTTCTCCAACCGCTTCACCGAAACCGGCAATGGCGTTTTCAGCTCTTGCGCAAACAGGCTGACCCGCAACTCTTCGAGTTGCCAGCGGAACTGCGCTATTCGTTCATCCTGGACACCATTGCGCGCCAGTTCTCGTGCACGCCGTTCATAAGACTGCCACAAATGGGTCCAATCCGCGAGCGCGGCCTGGTCGCGGCTCAGCGCTGCGGCGCCGCCACTCTTGAGCCGGTCCAACCGGACGTTATGCGCCTTGAGGTAGCGCGGCAGATGTTGCAGGTGGTCCCGGTCTATATCGCGGACAAACTGGGGCGTCACAAGCCGTGCCAGATGGGCTTCGATATCCGCCACTGCCGCTGGCCAAGCCTTAGCCGCTGGCAGTCGTTTTCGGATTAACGTCCACTCATCCAGAATCTGCCGGACAAGCCGGGACAGCTCCTGGATCAATAAGCCCAGCCGTTCACGACCCCGTTGTGCTGTCTCACTAAAACTTGTCGCATCCTGAGGCCAATCCTGCTCGCCAGGCAGGCAAGCCTGACTTAAAGCAGCCCAGAGAATCTGTTGTGCAAGATCCGTCGCATCACCGAGCGGCATGTAGCGCATACCAAGCTCGCTATCCTTGCGCAACTGCTTCTCGAAGCCCTTCCAGGGCTCGTTTAGCTTGAGCGCAAACAGTCGGAGCAAGCCCTGCTTGTGAACCACTTTCGCGGCATCGGGCGAATCAAGAACACGAATCGATACCGAATCCCCGTCATCCTGCAATGCCGGATAACCATAGAGAACCTGTCCATCGACATTGAGCTCCATCATTTCCGGAAGTACACCAAAGCTCCAGCTCGTTATGCCGACTATCTGGCTTGGCACCCCCCCATTGACGGCCTTGGCATTTGAGGGTGTCTGCACTGCTTGCACTGCAGCTTGCGCTGACTCACTGAAAGCCTCGCGCGCTTCCTGCGCCCAACGGGCCCGCAACTCACTCAGGCTACGCGATTGATCACGTTGCCGACCCGAGGAATCAACCAACCGGAAATTCATGCACAGGTGTGGCGGTAACGATTCCGGCGAAAACGCATCGGGAGTCAGCGTCCAACCCCGGGCGTTCAGACCCCGCTCGAAAAGAATGTGGTGCATGAGCGCCGCAAGAAGGCTGGTGCGTTGCTGCAGCGGTTGATTCGCCTGAGCGGCAATAAATTCATCGGCAAAGGTCGGCAACGGCACCAGCTTGCTGCGGTAACGCTGCGGTAATTGTTTTAGCAACTGCAGCACCTTGTCACGCAACAGGCCAGGCACCAACCATTCGCAGGCCTCGGGTGAAATCCGGTTCAGGGAGGCTAGGGGCAAGTTCAATGTCACACCATCATCCGATGCTCCCGGAGCAAAGTGGTATGAAAGCTCGTAACGCACGCCCCCCAGATCTATCTCCGGTGGAAAATTGTCGGTGGTTACGCCGCCCGCCTCGTGACGCATCAGGTCATCACGATTCAGGTAGAGTAATTTCGGATCCGCCTTTTCAGCGCTACGCCGCCAGGCATCAAAACCGGCACCATTGACGATATCGGGCGGGATGCGTGCGTCGTAAAAAGCCTCGATCAGCGCATCATCCACCAGCACATCCTGGCGCCGTTGTTTGTGCTCCAGCGCCTCGATCTCCTCAATGAGCGCCTGATTGTGCCGATAAAAGGGCCAGCGGTTCACCCACGCCGGATCGATCTCGCCGGCCACCAGGCCTTCACGAATAAAAATCTTACGTGACTCGACCGGATCCAGCGGCCCAAAGTGCACGCGGCGCTTGGCTTGCAGTGTTAAGCCATAAAGGGTCGTGCGCTCATTCGCGACCACCTGCATGGCCTTCTTTTCCCAATGCGGCTCGCTGTAACTCCGCCGGATCAGATGTTCTGCAATCTGTTCGATCCACTCCGGGTTGACCCGCGCCACGCAGCGGGCAAAGAGGCGGGAGGTTTCAGCCAGTTCTGCCGCCACGATCCACTTACCGGCCTTCTTCTGAAGATAGGAGCCAGGGTGGACGACAAAGCGGATGCCGCGTGCACCGAGGTAATCACCCTTCTCTTCCGACTTGCAGCCGATATTCCCCAGAAGTCCTGTGAGCAAGGCACGATGAATCTGTTCGTAAGTTGCGGGAACCGTGTTGAACTTCCAGCCCAGCTCGGCGGCCAAGGTATGCAACTGGCCGTGGATATCCCGCCACTCGCGCAGCCGAAGAATGGATAGAAAATTTTTCTGGCACAACTGCGTCAGCTTGCGCGAGGAGTTATGCTTCATCGCCTCCTCGTACCAGGCCCAGAGTTTGAGCCAGGCAGTGAATTCCGATTGCTCCTCCGGTCCAAACATCATGCGTCGGTGGGCTTCGTCTGCCGTCTGTTGCTGCTCTGGCGGACGAAGCCGCGGATCCTGTGCACCCAGCGCGCTGGCAATGATCGTCATTTCAGTCAGACAATGATTTTCCCGAGCGGCGAGGACCATACGTCCTAGACGAGGATCGAGCGGCAAGCGCGCCAGATCACGACCTAGAGGGGTAAGGTGTTGCTTTGCATCGACTGCGCCTAGCTCTTGCAACAGCAACAGACCATCGCGAATGGCTTTCTCGGGCGGCGGCTCGATAAACGGAAAGGTCGTCACGTCTCCCAGCTTAAGATCCAGCATGCGCAGAATGACATTAGCCAGGGAGGAGCGAAGGATTTCCGGATCCGTAAATTCACGTCGCGCCTCGAAATCCAGCTCGTCGTAAAGCCGGATGCAGATGCCATCGGCCACACGGCCACAGCGGCCAGCCCGCTGCCGAGCGGCAGCGCGGGAGATCTTCTCGATCTGAAGCTGTTCCACCTTGCTCCGATAGGAATAGCGTTTCACACGCGCCAGACCGGCATCCACGACATAGCGAATACCCGGCACGGTCAACGAGGTCTCGGCCACGTTCGTCGCTAAGACCACGCGGCGGCCACTATGCCCGCGGAAAACGCGATCCTGTTCTTCGGCTGACAGGCGGGAGTACAGGGGCAGAATTTCTGTGTGCGGCGGGTGTCGCTTACGCAGCACTTCGGCAGCATCACGAATCTCACGTTCACCCGGCAAGAAAACCAAGACATCACCGGAGCCCGGCCCTTGTCCCATTCGGGACAGCTCATCCACGGCATCGCTGATCGCTTCGTACAAGCGATCTTCATCGGCCTCGCGCTCTTCGCGCGAACTGCGCTCCTGTCGCTCGGGCTGCCCGGGCTTGACCTGAGGCGCTTTGTCTCTGGGATCCTCAATCGGTCGCCAGCGGATTTCCACCGGATAGAGACGCCCAGAAACCTCGATCACAGGCGCCGGTTTGCCATTGATGGCAAAGTGGTTGGCGAAACGCTCCGCATCAATCGTTGCCGAAGTGATGATCACTTTCAGGTCTTGACGCTTGTGCAACAACCGTTTCAGATAACCGAGCAGAAAATCGATATTGAGACTACGTTCGTGCGCTTCGTCAATGATGATCGTATCGTAAGCCTTAAGCAGCGGATCATGCTGGGATTCGGCGAGCAGAATGCCGTCCGTCATGAGCTTGATCAGCGAATCCGGCGCGGTTCGATCCTGGAAGCGCACCTTGACACCCACGCCCTCACCGATGCGCGTGTCGAGTTCTTCGGCGACACGTCTAGCAACCGAGCGCGCCGCCAGACGACGTGGTTGCGTATGGCCGATCAGCCCCTGCACACCCCGCCCGAGCTCCAGACAGATCTTAGGTAACTGCGTCGTTTTACCGGAGCCGGTTTCCCCGCAGACGATGACCACGGGGTTCTCGGCAATCGCCGCAGCAATCTCGTCCTTACGGCCACTGACCGGCAGCGCTTCCGGAAAATTGATTTTTCCGGTCATTTGCTCCAACCGTGCCTCGCGGGCAGCGATTTTTGACAAAAGTTTCGGGGAGTACGATGCGGGCATAGCCGTTATTTTAACGGCCGTATCCGGTAGAATGCAGTGCAATATTCATCCTGAGCATGCCACGATCGTGAGTTCTCATAAACCCGCAGCATCTACCACGCCCGAAACCCCAGCGGCCAGCAATTTTCTGGTGCAGGTGGTCGAGCAGGATCTGGCGGAGGGAAAATATGCACAGCGTCACTGGTCGGGGAGACCAGGACCTGCCGCACAGCAAAAATCGGGTCCGCTGGATCCGGCCGCGATCCGTACGCGCTTCCCGCCTGAACCCAACGGCTATCTGCATTTTGGTCACGCCAAATCCATCTGCCTGAACTTCGGCTTGGCGGAACGCTTCGGTGGCGCCTGCCACATGCGCTTCGATGACACCAACCCGACCAAGGAAGAGCAGGAGTACGTCGATTCGATCATCGAATCCGTGCAGTGGCTGGGATATGGGTGGCAGTTTCAGGGCGAGACCAATCTGTACTTCGCCTCCGACTATTTCGATTTTCTCTATGCTTTTGCCGAGAAGCTCATCGAGGCCGGTTACGCCTACATCGACGAACAAAGCGCCGACGAGATCCGCCAGAATCGGGGCACGCTGACTGAGCCCGGTAAAAACTCGCCTTGGCGAGATCGCCCGGCGGTGGAAAGCCTGGATCTGTTACGCCGCATGAAAGCCGGCGAATTTGCCGACGGCAGTCTGGTGCTGCGTCTCAAGATCGACATGGGCTCGGGCAACATCAATCTGCGCGATCCGCTGGCCTATCGCATCCGTCACGCCCATCATCACCGTACGGGCGATGCCTGGTGTATCTACCCGCTGTACGACTTTACGCATGGCGTATCCGACAGTCTGGAAAACATCACCCACTCGATTTGTACGCTGGAATTTGAATCGCATCGCCCGTTATATGACTGGCTCAACGAACGTCTGGCTGAACTCGGCTGTCTCAACACGCCGTTACCCCGCCAGTACGAATTCTCGCGCCTGAACCTCACCTACGTGGTTCTTTCCAAGCGCAAGCTCATCCAGCTTGTTGAAGAAGGCCATGTGCAGGGCTGGGATGATCCGCGCATGCCCACCTTGGTCGGCGCCCGTCGTCGGGGTTATACGCCGGCCGGCTTCCGCCTTTTTGCCGAGCGCATCGGCGTCTCGCGCTCGGACTCGTTGATCGATTACAGCGTGCTTGAAGACTGTATGCGCGAAGACCTCAATATCGCCGCTGAACGCCGCATCGCTGTTCTCGATCCGGTCAAGCTGGTGATTACAAACTACCCCGAAGGTCAGTCGGAAATCTGCCACGCACCAAACCACCCACTCAAGCCGGAACTGGGCAAGCGCGAAGTCCCCTTCTCTCGCGAACTCTGGATCGAACGTGAAGACTTCGCCGAAGAACCGCCCAAAGGCTTCCACCGCCTGTATCCCGGTAACAAGGTGCGTCTGCGTTATGGCTACGTGATTGAGTGCACCGGTTGCGAGAAAGATGCCGCCGGCAACGTCACGACCGTTTTTGCCACCTACTTTGATGACTCGAAAAGCGGCACCCCGGGCGCCGATAACTACAAGGTCAAGGGCAACAGCCACTGGATTTCGGTGCCGCATGCCTGTGCTGCCGAGGTACGGATGTACGACCGTCTATTTAAACGTGCCAACCCGGGCGGCAAACTGGCGGACTCGGCCGAAGGTGTTGAGCGAGACTTCCTCGATGACCTGAATCCGGACAGCGTCAGCACCGTTCAGGCACAGCTTGAAGGAGTGCTGGCAAGTGTCTCACCAGAGACTGTCTACCAGTTCGAGCGGCATGGTTACTTTGTGGCGGATCGCTTCGATTCGCAACCGGGAAAGCCTGTTTTTAACCGCACGGTGACGCTGCGCGACAGCTGGGGTAAAGCCAGCTAGAACTGTTCGTCTGGCCCCAACAGGCGCCACTGCCCGACCGGCAGATTGCCCAGTTTGACCTTGCCGATACGGATACGCTTCAGGCCAACCACCTTGAGACCCACCAACTCGCACATGCGGCGGATCTGACGTTTACGACCTTCGCGTAGAACGAAACGCAACTGATCCTCGTTCTGCCAACTTACTTTGGCTGGCCGTAGTTTTTTTCCATCCAGCGATAAGCCGTGATTCAGGCGCTTTAAGCCATCGTCCGACAGCTTGCCGGTGACACGAACCAGATACTCTTTATCAACGTCCGAGTCGTCACCGATGAGATGGCGCGCAATACGACCATCTTGCGTCATCACTAACAGCCCCGTCGAATCCACATCCAGGCGGCCGGCCGGCGCCAGATTGCGCAGCATGCCCGGCGTAAAAGGCTGTTGCCGACTCGAGGAATCGTCGGCCCAACGCGATGCGCCCCCGATCAACTGCACGGCGGGCTTGCAACCGGGCTCTGGTTGACCGGACACGAACCCCACCGGTTTATTAAGCAGAATCGTGACGCGCTTGGCTTGTACGCTCTGTGCTGAATCTTTCAATTCGATCTGAACACTGGTTGATACCTTGGTGCCCAAGGTATCAACCACAGCGCCATCCACCAGCACCCAGCCGCGCTCGATGTAGCTATCGGCTTCGCGGCGCGAGCAAAGCCCACGCTCAGCCATCAGCTTTGAGAGCCGGACAAGTTCAACCGTCATAGGGTCTATTCCATTGCAAATCGATTCAGAACGCGAAGGTCAAGCGCAGACAGTGCACATGGCACGGCAAGCGCGACCGACAAAGTACTGGAACGATTTAGATGGAATTATTTAGTGTCGAGCAGTTCGACTTCAAAAACAAGCGTCGCATTTGGTGGGATGACACCACCCGCGCCACGTGCACCATAGCCCAGCTCCGG
>CAZRYZ010000025.1:0-17111 GCA_964604465.1 uncultured Dechloromonas sp.
GAAGTGTTCGTCGCCAAGCTGGATCGGCAAGGTATTCCAAAAATGACCAACAAACGCCCGTGAGGATCACTGTGGGCGCTTGAGCAATTCAGCCCTATTCCACCGTCACCGACTTGGCGAGGTTACGCGGCTTATCTACGTCCGTACCCTTAGCCAGCGCCGTGTGATAAGACAGCAGCTGTAGCGGCACGGTATGGACGATGGGCGAGAGGCTACCGGCATGATCCGGCACGCTGATCACATGCACGCCGTCTTCTGATTTAAAGCCCGTGTTGGCATCGGCCAGCACAAAGAGCTCTCCACCCCGCGCCTTCACTTCCTGCAGGTTGCTCTTGAGCTTTTCCAAGAGCTGGTTGTTGGGCGCCACCGAGATCACCGGCATGTCTTTGTCGACAAGCGCCAGTGGGCCGTGTTTGAGTTCGCCAGCGGCATAGGCCTCAGCGTGGATGTAGGTGATCTCTTTAAGCTTGAGTGCACCTTCGAGGGCGATGGGGTAATGCACGCCACGACCGAGGAAAAGTGCATGGTGTTTGTCGGCAAACCGATGTGCCCAGTCTTTGATCTGCGGTTCGAGCTCCAGCACGGAGGTAATGGCTGCGGGCAGATGGCGAAGATCCGAGACGAGGCTAGCCAGATACTCCTGGCTGACGCTGCCCTTGACCTTGGCGAGCACCAGGGTCAGCACATAGAGCGCGGCGAGTTGAGTCGTGAAGGCTTTGGTTGAGGCGACGCCGATCTCTGGGCCAGCATGGGTCAGGAAGCGCAGCGGGCAGGCCCGGATGATGGCCGATTCCGGCACATTACAGATGGCCAGCGCGTGCGGCATGCCCAGATCCTGAGCATGCTTGAGCGCAGCTAGGGTGTCTGCCGTTTCGCCCGATTGGGAGATGGCGATGACCAGCGTACGCGGATCCGGCACGCTGTCCCGATAGCGATATTCGCTAGCGACTTCAACGCTGGTCGGCAGTTTGGCCAGACCCTCGAGCCAGTAACGCGCGGTGAGGCCAGCATGGTAGCTCGTACCGCAAGCCAGTATCAGAATGCGGTCGATGTCTTTGAATATCTCTTCGGCTTTGGCACCGAACCAACCGGCCTGAACAGTCTGGGTGCCTCCCAGCATATCCAGCGTATTGATGATGGCACCGGGCTGTTCGAAAATTTCTTTCTGCATGTAATGCTCATAGGGACCTAACTCAACCGCATCGGCTGAAAGCAAGGACTCAACCTCTTCACGCCAGACGGGGGTGCCATCCTGACGGGTGATATCAACATGCTCGGGCGTGAGGACGGCAACATCGCCGTTCTCGAGGTAGACCATACGGCGGGTGACCTGCAGCAGCGCTGCCGTATCCGAGGCCGCATAGTTGGCATCATCAGCGAGGCCCAGGACAAGGGGGGAGCCTTCTCGGGCAACGATGGTGGTGTACGGGTTATCCTGCTGGATCACGCCTATGGCGTAAGCACCAACGAGGCGGGTACAGGCGGCACGCACGGCACTCACCAGATCGGGCGCAGTAGCTAGATTCTGGTGCACAAGATGCGCGATGACCTCGGTATCGGTATCCGAGGTGAATTCGTAACCGGCAGCTTTGAGCTCAGTACGCAGTGCTTCGTGGTTTTCGATAATGCCGTTATGCACGACGGCCAGGCCATTCGAGATATGCGGGTGGGCATTGCGCTCGCAAGGGGCACCATGCGTCGCCCAACGGGTATGAGCGATGCCGGTTTCACCGCTGAGGTGCTGCTTCTCGGTTTCGGCGGTCAGGTCGGCCACGCGGCCGGCAGATCGGACTCGCACCAGACCGTTACCATTGAGCACGGCAACACCGGCCGAGTCATAGCCCCGGTATTCCAGTTTGCGCAGACCTTCCAGTAGAACACCGACAATGTTTTTATGCCCAACCGCAGCGACAATACCGCACATGAATCCGGCTCCAACAACGAAAACTATTTGCGCAATTATACCGGTGCCCGGGCACCCGCACGGCATAAACTTATGCAGATCGGTTCTACTCGGGGTCTAGGCTCTGGCGCCTTCTTTGCGGATAATCGCCGGATTGCATTTCAAGATAACCCCGAGGTTCACCATGCGTATCGCCAATGACATTACTGCCCTGATTGGGAACACCCCGCTTGTCCGCCTTAACCGCCTGACCGAAGGCGCCAAGGCTAGCGTCATTGCCAAGCTTGAGTACTTCAACCCCTCGCACAGCGTCAAGGATCGGATCGGGGTTGCCATGATTAACGCTGCCGAGCAGGCCGGACTGATCAAACCGGACACCGTGATCGTCGAGCCAACCAGCGGCAACACCGGAATTGCCCTGGCTTTCGTCTGTGCTGCGCGGGGTTACAAACTGGTGCTCACCATGCCGGAGACGATGTCAAAAGAGCGTCGCGCCTTGCTTCGTGCCTACGGGGCCGAACTGATCCTGACACCGGGTCCCGAGGGCATGGGGGGCGCCATTAAGAAAGCAGAAGAGCTCGTAACCGCCAACCCGAATTACTTCATGCCGCAGCAGTTCAAGAACCCGGCCAACCCGGAGATCCACCGCCAGACCACCGCCGAAGAGCTCTGGCGCGACACCGATGGTCAAGTCGACATCGTGGTAGCCGGCGTGGGTACAGGTGGCACCATTACCGGCATCGCCGAAGTGCTCAAGGCCCGCAAGCCGGGCTTCCAGGCCATTGCCGTCGAGCCGGATGCCTCACCCGTGCTTTCAGGCGGCCAGAAAGGGCCGCATCCCATTCAAGGCATTGGTGCTGGCTTTGTGCCAGATGTGCTGAATACGGGCATCGTTGACGAGGTGATCCGCGTCAAGAACGAGGATGCCTTTGCCATGGCACAGCGCGCCGCCAAGGAAGAAGGTCTGCTCGTTGGCATTTCATCGGGCGCATCGTTATGGGCCGCGCTGGAAGTCGCCCGCCGCCCCGAGAACGCCGGCAAGCTGATTGCCGTCATTATTCCGTCCTTCGGCGAACGCTACCTGAGTACAGCACTCTTTGCCGGACTGACGGACTAACTACTTTCGACGGGCAGGCGCTTTTGGGGGCACTTTCGGGGTGCGTTGACCCGTCGTGGCCGTCACAGTCGCGTTGGCCATGGTCGAGACACTTTCCTCGGCCACCTCGGTAAAACGCTCGACCGCGGCATTGAATCGTTCAAAGGCTTCACTGGTAGAGCGCATGGTCGATCGAATGGCGGCCACTGCCACTTCAGACCCGCCCATCGGCGTTGCCTGGGCAATCTGATTGGCCAGCTCGGTCATCGACGACATAAAGCCCGTGTACTGCGCCTCGATGAGCTGAACCGCATCCTCCTGAGCCACCGCCGAAATCTCGGCCAGACTTCGTGAATAACGTACGCCCTTCTCGATATGCGGCTTCGCCAAATGATGAGGCAGCGTAACCGCATCCTGGGCATTCTGCACTTCGAACATGCGCTGGGTGCCTTGAGCAAAGTCGACCATCACCTCGCGCACAGCATGCAGGTTCAACGCGGCCATGCGCTCGGCCGACAACAACGCTGTGTTGCCCACTGATACGAGGGCATTCACCGCCGCACGCTGAGCGGCAAACATGTCATCCAAATCAAATCCGGGCATGGGTCACTCCTTCAACAATGGCGATGGCGATTGATTGAACGTTTTGATTTTATGCCAGAGTTTAACCAAATGCTATGCTAATCGCATAATCTGAGATTATTTTTAGAGGCGGACATTAAAGCGTTGCAATACGTCCAGGCTGACATGATCCAGCACCCGCTGGTTCGTGCTTTCCAGCACCACATGCGGCGCACAGCCCTCAGCCAGGGCATCGAGCCAGCGGCTCAGGCACAGGCACCACTGATCCCCTTCGGATAACCCCGGAAATTGCCACTCCGGCCTCGGGGTCGACAGGTCGTTTCCGCGCGACTTGCTGAACATCAGAAACTCATCGGTCATGACGGCACAAACCCAATGCGCCCCCAGATCCGTGTCCTCTGAACGACAGCAGCCATCACGCATAAATCCGGTGAGCGGATCAAAGGAACACGGCACCAGCGGCTCCCCGAAAACGTTGCGATCTATTAGGTTGTCTCTTGTTGGCATAATTCACCTTGCGTTACCTAAAGCGCATCCATTCTAAACTTGAAACTGGATCAATGATGAATCCACCCCGCTGGCCACTATTGCTTGGCGCACTCCTGACAACACTCGCCATCGCACTGGCGGCACTGGGCAGTCACGCCCTCCCCGATATCATGATCGATCCGGTTCGCGCGCATCGTTTCAACACGGCCCTCAGCCTGCATCAATTTAACGCTCTGGGCCTGGTTCTCATGGGGTTGGCCTGCTTTGTCCGCCCCGGCAACCGGCTCTGGCGAATGGCCGCACTGATGCTGACTTCGGGCATCGTACTTTTTAGTGGCAACCTCTATCTCCTAGCCTTCACGCTAAAGACGCCCGCCACCTGGCTCACACCTCTGGGGGGCTTACTCCTGATGGCTGCCTGGCTGTGTTTTGCGCTAGGCGCCGTCCGGAAAGATCAGGGCTACTAGGCGCAGCACTACCGGCGTGCCAGTGCAACACCAGTCACAGCCACGCCCAGCCCCAGTAGCTGCACGAACGTCAGTTGCTCGCCAAACAGGCCCCAGGCGATCACCACCGTCGTGGGGGGCACCAGATAGAAGAGACTGGCCACATTGACCGCCGTCCCTGAACGGATCAAATGGTTCAACAGGCTGATTGCGCCGATCGATAAGACCAATACCAGCCAGCTCAGGGCAAAGATGAATTCGCCGGTCCATTCCACCTGCCATCCCTCCACCCACCAGGCCAGAGGGATCGTGACCAGCGCCGCCGCGCCAAACTGGATCACCGCACCCGAACGCCAGTCAAATTGGGGGCAGTAACGTTTCTGATAGAGCGTGCCCAGCGTAATCCCGATCAGCGCCGTCAAAGCTGGCAGAACACCCCCCCAGCCGAAACCGCCTTCCAGGCGGACCGACAGCACCAGCACCGACCCGATGAGCCCCAGTGCCAGTCCCAGCCACTGTCGCCCAACCACCCGCTCCCCCAACATGACCCCGGCCAGCAGTGCCGTTAAAAGAGGCTGCAGCCCAACGAGCAAGCTCACCACACCGGCCGGCAAGCCTTGGCTAATCGCAGTAAAAACGCCACCTAGATAAATGGCATGAATCAGCAGCCCCGCCACACACAGATGCAGACACAATCGAAGCGTGCCCGGCCACTGAACACGTAAGGCCAGCGCCAGAACGCCCAGCATCAACACTAGTGCGATATAGCGCAACGACAAAAATGTCAGCGGGCTGGCATAAGGCAGGCCGTATTTCGCCCCGATAAAGCCGGTGCTCCACAGCAGGACGAACAGCAGTGGCAACAGCGGCAAAAACCGATGCAGGGTCTGGCGTGAACACCAGGTAAAAAGGGGCAACGAAGACATGGGCGAATGTTATCCTGTCGGGACCCATCATGCCCAACGCAACTACGTCCCCCCGCAGCGAACTTGAACCTGGCACACCCGCCTTTCGCCGCGCCAACTGGGCACTGATTCTGGGTGGTTTTGCCTGCTTCACGCTGCTTTATGGCACCCAACCCATCCTGCCGCAGTTCACCGATGCCTTTGCGATCTCACCGACCATGGCCAGCCTGGCGGTTTCTGCCGGCACCCTGACGCTATCGGTGCTCCTCATTCCGCTAAGCCTACTTTCCGATCAATTTGGTCGGGCGCCACTGATGAAAGCCGCGCTGCTTGGCGCCACCTTCTTCGCTGCCCTGTCGGCTTTGGCACCGGACTTCGAATGGCTGGTGCTCTCACGCGCAGGCGTGGGGGCCTGCATCGCCGCCCTGCCAGCTGCAGCCATGGCCTACCTCGGCGAGGAAATTGCCCCGGGGGCACGCGCCCGGGTGATGGGTATGTACATTGCCGGCAATGCATTGGGGGGCATGTTCGGCCGCTTTTTATCGGCGCTGGTGACGCAATACAGCAGCTGGCATTACGGTCTAGCGGCGCTCGCCCTCATTGGCGCGGCCTGTACCTGGCTTTTCTGGCGGCTCCTGCCGCCGGCGCAACACTTTCAATCGCGTTCCATGGCGCCCAAGATCCTGTGGCAGGACATCATCCGGATCTACAAGGATCCGGGCTTACCCTGGCTCTTCACGACGGCCTTCCTCATCATGGGTGCCTTTGTCAGCATTTATAACTATCTAGGCTTTCGCCTGAGCGAAGCCCCCTACTATCTGGGTCCTGCCGCCATCGGCGCCATCTTTCTTCTCTATGCCGTGGGGAGTGCCTCGTCAGCGCTGGCCGGACATCTGGTTGAGCGCTACGGGCGCGGGCGCATCATGCGCGCCATGATCATCGCTATGGGCATGGGCGTTTTAGCCACCCTCGACAGCCATCTGATCACCATCATTCTGGGCTTGGCGGTTTTCACCTTCGGCTACTTTGCCACGCACGCCATTGCCAGCGGCTGGGTGGGCGCCCGAGCCGGCGAACGACGCGGCCTGGTCTCGGCGCTGTACCTTTCGAGTTATTACCTGGGCAGCAGCTTTCTCGGGAGCACCTCGGGACCCCTCTGGACCTACTTTGCCTGGCCAGGCATGGTGGCCGGGCTCATGCTGTGTGTCTGCCTGGTCTTCTTGGTGGCAATCTACCTCAGCCGCCTTGAACACCAATCAAGCTAGTTGGAAGGTCTGTAGACCCCCTCGACCGATTTCAATGCACCACGATCAATCGACGTCGTGCCGCAATGGCCTTTCAAACCTGAGACTTTCAAAGACTCCTTCTCATTGCGAAACGTGAAGACACATTGACCATTTTCGTTCGCGTACAGAAACACGTTAGGATCATTCGTCCGCGTAGCCCATCCCCACAGGGTCATGCAGTCTTCCGGACCGTTAACACAGCCCTGCCCCGGTGTAATGTTTCCCGCCGAGAGACGAAAATTGAAACCCGCGTTCCCGAAACCCGTGATTTCAATCTGGGCATTCCTACCCTTGCTGAACTGACCCGAGAGGTTCGTTTCCAGCACGCCGGCACCAGCCACACCACTCACTAGCGCACCCGCCAGCGCCATTCCTGCAATCACACGCAACTTCGACATCATCTTCCTTTCAGGCCAGACGCATGATCTGGCGGTTTATGCATTAAGCTAGCGCCATTCTAGATTGTTTTTCGGTACGACGATGACCCCCATGCTCCGCCAGCGGCTCTTGGCCGTATTACTTACCACGGCCCTTTGCGCCTGTGCCGGCCCCAAGGTGACGAACCAGACCGATGACAGTATCACTTTCAGCTTCCCCAGTGGCCGTCACGGCGTTGAAGACGTGAAGGAAGACGCCGAGCTCTTCTGCAAAAAACGGGGCCGGCATGCCGAACTCCGTGGCGATAAATTCTGCACGGCCAGTTGCCTCAGTTGTGCGCTGGAGTGCCGCGCTACCTTTGTCTGTCGCTAAACCGACACCCGAACGGCATGATCACCCTGAAGAACATCACCCTGCGCCGGGGCGCACGGGTCTTACTGGATGACGCCTCCTGCGTCATCAACCCCGGCGAACGCGTTGGCCTGGTGGGCCGTAATGGCGCCGGTAAATCCACTCTATTTGCCCTACTCAACGGCACCCTGCATGAAGACCGGGGAGACTTTGTCATCCCCGCCCAATGGCGCATGGCGCAGGTTGCCCAGGATATGCCGGAAACCGAAGACAGTGCCACACGCTTTGTCATCGAGGGCGATACCCGCCTGGTGGAGGCTGAAGCGGAAGTGGCGGCTGCCGAGGCCAGCGGTGACGGTGAGCGCATGGCCTATGCCTATACGCACCTCAATGATGTAGGAGCACATGATGCCCAGGCCCGAGCCCAGTCACTGATTCTCGGACTTGGCTTCAAAACCTCTGAACTCGACAAACCCGTCAATAGCTTTTCAGGCGGCTGGCGCATGCGCCTGCAGTTAGCCCGGGCGCTGATGTGCCCTTCTGATCTGTTGCTGCTGGACGAGCCAACCAACCACCTGGATCTCGATGCCCTCGTCTGGCTCGAAGCCTGGCTGAAACGCTACCCCGGCACGTTAATTGTCATTAGCCATGACCGCGAGTTTCTTGATGCCGTGACCAACGTCACGATACACATCGACCACGGCAAGCTGGTGCGCTATGGCGGCAACTACAGCGCCTTCGAAGACCTGCGTGCCGAGCAACTGGCCATCCAGCAGGCCTCGTTTGCCAAGCAGCAGGAAAAGATTGCCCATCTGCAATCCTTCATCAACCGCTTCAAGGCCAAAGCCAGTAAGGCGAAGCAGGCACAGAGCCGCGTCAAGGCACTGGAACGCATGGAAAAGATTGCGCCGGTGCTGGCTGATGCCGAATTCAGTTTTGCCTTTGAAGAGCCAGGCGCCCTACCCAACCCCATGCTGGTCATGGAAGATGCCGCATTCGGTTACCCACCACCAGCCGATGCCGCCCCGGGAACCGCGCCTACGCTAATCGTGCAGCATGCCAAACGCTCTGTGCTGGCCGGGCAGCGGATCGGCATCCTCGGTGCCAACGGTCAGGGTAAATCTACCGTCGTCAAATCGATTGCCAAAGATCTGCAGGTTCAGGGTGGGACCGTCACCGAGGGGCGTGGCCTCACCATCGGATACTTTGCGCAGCAGGAACTTGATGTGCTATCAGCAGATAGTTCGCCGCTGGAGCACATGATCCGCCTCGCCAAAGATGCCCTGGCCAACGGCGCGACAGGTCGCGATACTCGTCAACAGAGTCTGCGCACTTATCTGGGCACCTTCAACTTTACGGGTGATCAGGTGATGCAGGCCGTCGGCACCATGAGTGGTGGTGAGAAGGCCCGCCTGGTGCTGGCTATGATTGTCTGGCAACGACCGAACCTGCTGCTCCTTGATGAGCCTACCAATCATCTCGATCTCGCGACACGGGAGGCCCTCTCGGTGGCGCTCAATGAATTTGAAGGCACCGTCATGCTGGTCAGCCATGACCGGGCTCTGTTGCGTGCCGTGTGTGACAGCTTCTGGCTCGTGGCTAACGGTACCATCAGTGACTTTGATGGTGACCTGGACGAATACCAGCAATATCTTCTCGACGAAGCGCGTCGCCAGCGTGAGTCCGCTGGCGCCAATAACGCACCCAAATCATCACCCATGGCGGCAGCGTCGTCCAACAGGAACAAACCAGTCTCCCGCGAACTCAAGGCGCTCCAACGTGATCTGGATAAACTCGATCAGAGAATCCCCGCGCTGCAAGCTGAAAAATCGCTCCTGGAAAACGCTCTGGCCGCAACCACCAACCCCGCGACACTGACCGAGACAGGCAGTAAACTCCATGCCATCCAGGATGAACTCGATCGCCTGGAGCTACGCTGGCTGGAGGTCTCGGAAGCCATCGACGCCTGTCAGTCCTGAAGAGTTGAATGACCAAACCCCTGAGCGCCCTCGCATTACCGGAATACTTATGGACCCGATCATCCTGATTGCTGTTGTGGCTGCCGTTTTTGCGGCACTGGCCGGTTACCTGGCTGGCGCCCTCTCGGGTCGTGCCCGAGCGACCGCCGCCGAGACCCGTGCCGAACGATTGCCCCTGGTCGAAGGTCGTTTACAGGAAGCTGAACAACAGCTCACCCAGCTCAATGCGCAGATCGCCAGCCTGACCACCCAACTGGCTCAGGAACGCTCTCAAAGCGTGGAAAAACTCACCCTCTTACAAAACGCCCGTGACGAACTGAGCAGCCAGTTCAAGAATCTGGCCAACGACATCCTCGAAGAAAAATCCAAGCGCTTCAGCGAACAGAACCAGCAAAGTCTCGGCCAACTGCTCGAACCGCTCAAAACCCGTTTACAGGAATTCCAGGGCAAGGTTGAACAGGTTTACGTACAGGAAGGCAAAGACCGCAGCGCCCTGGCCGAACAGGTACGCCAACTCATGGAGCTTAACCGCACGGTGAGCCAGGAAGCCAACAACTTGACCCGTGCCCTCAAGGGCTCGAACAAGGCCCAGGGTAACTGGGGCGAACTCATTCTGGAACGGGTGCTGGAAACTGCCGGGCTGCGCAAAGGCGAAGAGTTCGACGTTCAGGAAAGCCACACGACCCCGGACGGCAAGCGCCTGCAGCCGGATGTGGTGCTGCACCTGCCAGAAGATCGCCACCTGGTGATTGATGCCAAGGCCACGCTGGTCGCCTATGAAGACTACGCTAACGCCGAAGACGAAAAGCACCGCGACCTTGCGCTCAAACGCCACCTCGACGCGGTCCGCGCCCACATCAAAGGGCTCTCAGACAAGAATTACCAGGATCTCTACGGCATTAAGTCACTCGACTTTGTCTTGATGTTCATCCCCATCGAACCAGCCTTCATGCTGGCCGTCACCCATGACCGGGATCTGTTCATGGATGCCTGGAACAAAAATGTGCTGCTGGTTAGCCCATCGACGCTGCTCTTTGTAGTGCGCACCGTCGCCAGCCTCTGGCGCCAGGAAGCACAAAACCGGAATGCGCAGGATATTGCCAAACGCGGCGCTGAGCTCTACGACAAGTTCGCCGGCTTTGTAGAGGATATGGAATCGCTCGGCAACCGTCTGGGCCAGGCCCAGAAGGATTACGACAGTGCGCTCAACAAGTTATCGACCGGTCGCGGCAATCTGATCCGTCAGGCGGAAATGCTCAAGAAGCTTGGCGTCAAACCCGGTAAGTCCTTGCCTGCCCCGCTCGTCGACAACGCCAGCGATGCGGCGGATATGGAATAAACCACCCCACAAGCGCTAACAGCGGCACCAACTGCGCATTCTTTGATCTAAATCAACTTATTAGGCATTAAAAGCCGAGACGGCGGCGCCTGCATCGGGCATGATCGGGACAATTTTTATTGTTGCGGATCCCTGCCATGGTCGCCACCCAAACCGCTTTGCCTGATCAGTTTCCCCATATTTTGCCGACGCTACTTCCCCTGCTTCAGCAGGGTGGACTCGCGCCCCTCAACGTCGGTCGAAAAACCCTGTTGCCGATTGTTCAGGGTGGCATGGGCGTGGGGGTCTCAGCCCATTCGCTCGCCGGCACCGTCGCTGCCTGCGGGGGCATCGGTACCATTGCTTCGGTGGATCTACGCCACCTGCACACGGATCTGGCCGAGCAGACCCACCGGGCCCGGGGTGAGGAAGGTAAGGCCCTGATCGAAGCCGCCAACCAGGAAGCTTTGCGCCGCGAGATCCGGGTTGCCCGCGAGCTGGCTCAGGGGCGCGGCATGATCGCCGTCAATGTCATGAAAGCCCTCTCGGCCTATCAAGATTATGTGAAGACCGCGCTGCAGGCCGGGGCTGATGCCATCGTGGTCGGCGCTGGTCTGCCGCTGGATCTGCCCGAACTGGCCGCCGATTACCCGCATGTGGCGCTGATTCCGATTCTGTCCGATGCCCGCGGTGTGAAGATCGTCATGAAAAAATGGGCCCGAGCTAACCGGCTCCCCGCGGCGATTGTGGTCGAACATCCCGGCTATGCCGGCGGCCACCTGGGCGCCGCTTCTGTCGACGACCTCAGCAACACCCGTTTTGATTTTGAGACCGTCATCCCTGAAACCCGCGCCGTTCTCCGTGAGTTTGGCGTCGAAGACGTGGTGCCAATTATTGCGGCGGGCGGTATCCGCTCCCATGCCGATATTGTGCGCATGCAATCTCTGGGGGCGGCAGCGGCTCAATTGGGCACCGCATTTGCCGTAACCGCCGAGGGCGACGCCAGCCTGGCCTTTAAGGAAATTCTGGCTGGCGCCCGCGATGAAGACATGGTCGAGTTCGTCAGTGTCGCCGGCCTGCCGGCTCGTGCCGTCAAAACCCCGTGGCTGACGCACTATCTGGAAAAGGTGGAAAAACTGCAGGCACGCGCCAAAGAAAAGGCCCAGTGCATCAAATACTTTGATTGCCTCGCGCACTGCGGTCTGCGTGATGGCAACGGCAAGGTGGGTCAGTTCTGTATCGATCACCAGCTCACCCTCGCCTACAAGGGCGAAGGCAACAAGGGACTCTTCTTCCGCGGTGTTGGCGATCTGCCCTTTGGCAACCAGATCCGCAGCGTCAAGGAACTGATGACCACCTTGCTAATGTCGGAAGCGGTTCCCTGCACCTGATCGATCGCAACTAGCCTGGATTGCTACTGAAGAAGCCGAGCTTCGCCTCGCGCGGCAGCTGCTTGAGCTGCCACTCGGCCCTAGATGCACTGGAACGATCCGGATAATCGCGCTGCGCCACAATACGGAGCGGCGGATTGGCGCGCGTGTAACGAGCACCCTTACCCGACACGTGCGCTGCAAAGCGCGCTGTCACATCCGTGGTGATACCCGCGTAATACGCGCCGTTAGCGCATTCGAGCAGATAGAGGGTCCAGGGACGTTCTGACATGATGCGTGAGCATAGCAAGTTGCCTACAATGCCGCATGCCCGAGCAAATCACTCCGACCCTCCATTGGCAGCAGGACAGCCAGCCTCATCAGGCACGCTGGCTTTCCGAGGCCGGACTCCCGCCCCCTGACGCGATCGTTATCGCCGATGACACGCTCTCGGCTGATGCCGCCTTCCGCCTCGTCCAGGCCGGCACGGCCATCCTCTGGCGGGGCGATTACCCCAACGCCCGCCACCTGCTGCAGGCACTCACCCGCCGGGTTGATCGGCCGCCTCGCAACCCCTTACCCCCCGCCCAGACAGCTCTGGAAGCCTTTGAACGCCATCGCCTCAGCCAGGGGCGCCGCGCCACGCTACTCGGTCGCCTCCTAGTGCCCCTCACCGCGAACTATCAGGTACCCCTGCGCCGCGCTCAGGACGTGCAAGCTGCCTGTCTTGCCGCCCTAGGCGAACCCACGCCGGAGCAGGGAGACAGCGTCATCAGCCTGCGTGGCCTCCTGGCGCTGGTCAGCGCCTTCGAGTGGCGCAAAAAAGGGGCCCATGTGCCAGCACTGGACGCAGCCATCCACCCGCACTTCGGAGTGTTTTCCCCGGTACGGGGCGAATATGTTGATCTGGTTGCCCAGGCACCCCTGCCACAACCATGCCAGACCGCTTTTGAGCTCGGTGTCGGCTCCGGCGTTCTGAGCGCCGTCCTGGCCAAACGCGGCATCCCGAGAATCTTCGCCACCGATCTTGAGCCGCGGGCACTGGCCTGCGCCAGCGAGAACCTGGAGCGCCTCGGGTACACCGATCAGGTCACGCTCTGCCGGGAGGACCTATTCCCCACCACCAGCCCGGCACCGGCATTGGCCGACCTGATTGTCTGCAACCCACCCTGGTTGCCCGCCACACCAACCTCACCGGTCGAGGCGGCGGTCTATGACCCCGACTCGCAGATGCTACGTCGCTTTCTGGCCGGGGCGGCAAACCGGCTAGCCGCCCATGGCGAAGCCTGGCTGATTCTGTCAGATCTTGCCGAGCACCTCGGGCTACGTTCCCGAGAGGATCTACAGAGCTGGATCACGGCCGGCGGCCTTGTAGTGGCCGACCGTCTGGACACCCGGCCCAAGCACCCCAAAACCCGCAACGACACTGATGCGCTGCACAAAGCCCGTGCGCACGAAACGACCTCCCTATGGCGCCTGAAAAAGGCCTAAAAAGGGCGTCAATTAAGCACTTGATGCATTGACGAGAGCCCCGCCGGTGCGGATACTCATAGCTTCGCCAGATTAACCTGACGGCACCATAAGGCTCGCACAACGAGCTATTTATAACGATTACTTGAATTCAAGGGGACACCATGTCTGACAAGTCGAAGATCATCTACACGCTCACCGATGAAGCGCCGCTGCTCGCCACCTGCGCCTTCCTGCCAATCATCCGGACCTTTACCGAGCCGGCCGGCATCGAGATCGTGAAGAGTGACATCTCCGTGTCTGCCCGTGTCCTTTCAGAATTTTCCGAATTCCTATCCGATGACCAGAAAGTTGCCGATAACCTGGCCGAGCTGGGTAAACTGACCCTGCAACCTGATACCAACATCATCAAGCTGCCCAATATCAGTGCGTCGGTCTCGCAGCTCAAGGCCTGTATCAAGGAACTGCAAGCCAAGGGTTACAAGATTCCAAACTACCCTGAAGACCCGCAAACCGCTGAAGAAAAGGATATTGCCAAGCGTTACGGTAAGTGCCTGGGCTCGGCCGTGAACCCGGTATTGCGTGAGGGCAACTCGGATCGCCGTGCCCCGCAGGCTGTCAAGAACTTTGCCCGCAAGCACCCGCATTCGATGGGCAAATGGAATCAGTGGTCACAGTCGCACGTCTCGCACATGCATTCGGGTGACTTCTACCACGGCGAAAAATCGATGACCCTCGATAAGGCACGCACAGTGCGTATGGAGCTCATCGCCAAGGGCGGTAAGATCACCGTCCTGAAGCCCGAAGTCAAACTGCTGGCCGGCGAAATTATTGACTCTATGTTCATGAGCAAGAAGGCTCTGTGCAAGTTCTACGAAGACGAGATGGAAGACTGCCGCAAAGCCGGCATCCTCTTCTCGCTGCATGTGAAGGCCACGATGATGAAAGTTTCGCACCCCATCGTCTTCGGCCACTGCGTCAAGATCTACTACAAGGAAGCTTTCGAGAAGCACGCCAAGCTGTTTGAAGAACTCGGCATCAACGTTAATAACGGTATGGTTGATCTGTACGAGAAGATCAAAACGCTGCCGGAATCAAAGCGTGACGAAATCGTCCGTGACCTGCACGCCTGCCACGAACACCGCCCGGAACTGGCCATGGTCGACTCGGCTAAGGGCATCACCAACTTCCACTCGCCAAACGACATCATCGTGGATGCCTCCATGCCGGCCATGATCCGCGCTGGCGGCAAAATGTGGGGTGCCGATGGCAAGCAGTACGATGCCAAGTGCGTCATGCCGGAATCAACCTTCGCCCGTATCTATCAGGAGATGATCAACTTCTGCAAGACCAACGGCAACTTCGATCCGAAGACCATGGGTAGCGTGCCGAACGTCGGCCTGATGGCCCAGAAGGCCGAAGAGTACGGCTCACACGACAAGACCTTCGAAATCGCCGAAGACGGCATTGCCAATATCGTCGACGTCGATACCGGTGAAGTGTTGCTGACCCAGAACGTTGAAAAGGGTGACATCTGGCGTATGTGCCAGGTCAAGGACGAACCGATCCGTGACTGGGTCAAGCTGGCCGTTACACGCGCCCGCAACTCCAACACCCCGGCTATCTTCTGGCTGGATCCGTACCGCCCACACGAAGCCGAACTGATCAAGAAGGTCAAAAAGAACCTGATCGATCACGATCTCACTGGCCTTGACATCCAGATCATGTCGCAAGTCCGCGCCATGCGTTACACCCTGGAGCGCGTGGTACGTGGCCTGGATACTATCTCGGTGACCGGCAACATCCTGCGCGACTACCTGACCGACCTCTTCCCCATCATGGAACTGGGCACCTCGGCCAAAATGCTTTCGATCGTGCCGCTCATGGCAGGCGGTGGCATGTATGAAACCGGTGCTGGTGGTTCGGCCCCGAAGCATGTGCAACAGCTCACCGAAGAAAACCACCTGCGTTGGGATTCACTGGGCGAGTTCCTGGCACTGGCCGTGTCGCTGGAAGATCTGGGCATCAAGACCAACAACAGCCGCGCCAAGCTGCTGGCCAAGACCCTGGATGCCGCCACCGGCAAGCTACTCGACAATAACAAGTCACCCTCGCCCAAGACCGGTGAGCTGGATAACCGTGGCAGCCAGTTCTACCTGGCCATGTACTGGGCGCAGGAACTGGCCAACCAGACCGAAGACAAGGAACTGGCTGACAAGTTCAAGACACTGGCCAAGACGCTGACCGATAACGAAGCCCAGATCGTGGCCGAGATGAAAACCGTGCAGGGCAAGGCGGTTGATATCGGTGGCTACTACAAGGCCGATTCGGAAAAGACCAAAGCCATCATGCGTCCGAGCACCACGCTCAACACCGCACTGAAGGCCGCCCGCGCTTAATCGCACTGGGTACGCAACAGAACCCACCGCTTGCGGTGGGTTTTTTCTTCTTAGGGCATCCATATGACGAACCTGAACCCCAATTTCTGGCAAGAACGTTTCGAGACCGGGCAGACCGGCTGGGATCGCGGTGGCCCCAGCCCACAGCTCAAGCACTGGCTGGATAACGGCGAACTATCGCCTTGTAGGATTGCCGTGCCAGGTTGCGGCCGTGGCTGGGAGGTGGCCGAACTCGCCCAACGTGGTTTTGATGTGACTGGCCTTGATTACACCGAAGCGGCAGTCCGTGAGGCACAGGCCAAGCTACATCAGATGGGGCTTGCTGCAGAGATTCTTCAGGCCGATGTTCTCAGCTATCACCCCGAACAACCCTTCGATGCAGTTTATGAACAAACCTGTCTGTGCGCCATCGACCCGGATCACTGGATTCAGTATGCAGACCAGTTAGCACGCTGGATCAGACCGGGCGGCCACCTCTATGCGCTCTTCATGCAGGCCGGACGACCCGGCGCCCAGGAAGGGCTGAAAGAAGGACCGCCCTTCCACTGCGACATCAATGCCATGCATGCGCTATTTAATAGCCGTCACTGGCACTGGCCAGCCACCTTACCGACCCCTGTCAAACATCCCAACGGGCTTTTCGAACTGGCGATCTGCCTGGAGCGCAAGACCTGATCAGGCGCGGAAGCTTACAAACTCATCCACCGAAACACGGGCGGTTTTGAGGGTATTGATGATGGCCTTCTTATCCTCATAGCCCATCGCCATACCGCACACCACCGCTTCATTTCCGGGCAAATCGAGATGCTTCTCGATGATGCGATGAAACTGGTTAAAGGCCGCCTGCGCACAAGTGGCCAGGCCATGACCAACCGCACTGATCATGATGTTCTCCATGAACATGCCGTAATCGAGCATACTGCCCCGACCCATCACACGGTCTACCGTAAAGATCATACCGACCGGCGCATTGAAGAAGCGGAAATTCTTGGCATGCTGTGCCTTCATACCTGCTTTGTCATCTTTGCCCAGACCCAGCAAGCCGTATAAATCAAAACCCACCTTGCGACGACGGCCGATAAAAGGCTCGATCCACTCTTTCGGGTAATAGTCGTATTCTTCGTGATGCTGCGATGCCT
>CAZRYZ010000026.1:0-17033 GCA_964604465.1 uncultured Dechloromonas sp.
TGGGTGGTAAGGCGCAGTTCGGTGGTCAGCGCTTCGGTGAAATGGAAGTCTGGGCCCTCGAGGCGTACGGTGCGTCGCACGTTCTGCAGGAAATGCTCACGGTCAAGTCCGATGACGTTTCAGGCCGGACCAAGATGTACGAAAACATCGTCAAGGGCGATCACAAGATCGAGGCCGCTATGCCGGAATCGTTCAATGTGCTGGTCAAAGAAATCCGGTCGCTGGGTATTGACATCGACCTCGAGCGCAACTGAGTTGCTGGGAGATAAAGCATGAAAGCCTTATTGGATCTGTTCAAGCAGGTAGGACCGGAAGAAGAATTTGATGCGATCACCATCGGGCTCGCGTCGCCCGAGAAGATTCGCTCTTGGTCCTATGGTGAGGTCAAGAAGCCTGAGACCATTAACTACCGGACCTTCAAGCCGGAACGTGATGGTCTGTTCTGTGCCAAGATCTTTGGCCCGGTCAAGGACTACGAGTGCCTGTGCGGCAAGTACAAGCGCCTGAAGCATCGTGGCGTCATCTGCGAGAAGTGTGGCGTTGAAGTCACGCTCGCCAAGGTGCGTCGTGAACGCATGGCGCACATCGAACTGGCAAGCCCGGTAGCCCACATCTGGTTCCTGAAGTCGCTGCCCTCGCGTCTGGGAATGGTGCTCGATATGTCGCTGCGCGACATCGAGCGTGTGCTCTACTTCGAAGCCTTTGTCGTGGTCGACCCCGGCATGACACCGCTACAACGCGGTCAGATCATGACCGAAGACGATTACAACGCCAAGCTCGACGAGTTCGGTGATGACTTCGAAGCCATGATGGGTGCCGAGGGGATCCGCGAAATGCTGCGCACGCTGAACCTCGACCGCGAAGTCGAGAAGCTGCGTGAAGAACTCGCCGCTTCGGGCTCGGAAGCCAAGAGCAAGAAACTGACCAAGCGTCTGAAAGTGCTTGAAGCGTTCCAGCGTTCGGGCATTAAGCCGGAGTGGATGATTCTCGAAGTGCTGCCCGTGCTGCCGCCGGATCTGCGTCCGCTGGTGCCGCTGGATGGTGGCCGTTTCGCGACTTCGGATCTGAACGATCTGTACCGTCGCGTTATCAACCGTAACAACCGTCTGAAGCGTCTGCTGGAGCTGCGTGCACCGGATATCATCGTCCGTAACGAAAAGCGCATGCTGCAGGAAGCCGTTGATTCGCTGCTGGACAACGGTCGTCGCGGCAAGGCCATGACGGGCGCCAACAAGCGTCCGCTGAAGTCGCTGGCTGACATGATTAAGGGTAAGGGCGGTCGTTTCCGTCAGAACCTGCTCGGTAAGCGCGTCGACTACTCGGGCCGTTCGGTCATCGTGGTCGGTCCGCAGCTCAAGCTGCATCAGTGCGGCCTGCCCAAGCTGATGGCGCTGGAATTGTTCAAGCCTTTTATCTTTAATCGCCTCGAACAGATGGGTCTGTCGACCACCATCAAGCAAGCCAAGAAGATGGTCGAAAATGAAGAGCCGATCGTCTGGGATATCCTCGAAGAAGTCATTCGCGAGCACCCGGTCATGCTGAACCGTGCGCCAACGCTGCACCGTCTCGGCATCCAGGCCTTCGAACCGGTGCTCATTGAAGGTAAAGCCATCCAGCTGCACCCGCTGGTTTGTGCCGCCTTCAACGCCGACTTCGATGGTGACCAGATGGCCGTTCACGTGCCGCTGTCTCTGGAAGCGCAGATGGAAGCCCGCACACTGATGCTGGCCTCGAACAACGTGTTGTCGCCCGCCAATGGCCAGCCGATTATCGTGCCATCGCAGGATATCGTTCTGGGTCTGTACTACGCCACCCGTGAGCGCATCAACGCCAAGGGCGAAGGCATGATCCTGGCGGATGTTGCTGAAGTCGAACGTGCCCTGGCGTTGAAAGAGCTGGATTTGCACGCCCGCATCACGGTGCGTATCCGCGAGTGGCAGCCCAAAGAATCGGGCGAAGGCTGGGTTGAAGTGACCAACCGTTACACGACCACTGCCGGCCGTGCGTTGCTGTCGCAGATTCTGCCGAAGGGCCTGCCGTTCAAGGCCATCGACAAGGCGCTCAAGAAGAAAGAAATTTCGAAGCTCATCGACGAATCATTCCGTCGTTGCGGTCTCAAGGAAACGGTCGTGTTCGCCGACAAGCTGATGCAAAACGGCTTCAAGCTGGCAACGCGCGCCGGTATCTCGTTTGCCTCCTGCGACATGCAGGTCCCGGCCGAGAAGACCGACATCCTGAACGCCGCCCGCGAAGAGATCAAAGAGATCGAATCGCAGTACACCAACGGTCTCGTCACCGTCGGCGAGCGCTACAACAAGGTTGTGGATATCTGGGGCCGTGCCGGTGATCAGGTTGCCAAGGTCATGATGGATCGCCTCGGTAAGGAAGATGTGGTTGATGGTGAAGGCAAGACCGTCAAGCAGGAATCCTTCAATTCGATCTACATGATGGCCGATTCTGGCGCCCGGGGTTCGGCCGCACAGATCAAGCAGCTGGCCGGTATGCGCGGCCTGATGGCCAAGCCGGATGGCTCGATCATCGAAACGCCGATCTACTCGAACTTCCGTGAAGGCCTGAACGTGCTCGAGTACTTCATCTCGACCCACGGTGCCCGTAAAGGTCTGGCCGATACCGCGCTGAAGACCGCGAACTCGGGTTACCTAACCCGTCGTCTGGTCGATGTGACCCAGGATCTGGTGATTATCGAAGACGATTGCGGCACCGAAAACGGCTTTGTCGTTCGTGCGCTGATCGAAGGCGGTGAAGTCATTGAGCCGCTGCGTGATCGTATCCTCGGACGTGTGACTGCCGCCGAAGTCGTCAATCCGGAAACCCAGGAAACCATCGTCGAGACCGGCACGATGCTGACCGAAGATCTGTGCGATCTGATCGATCAGGCCGGCGTTGATGAAGTGAAGGTGCGTACACCGCTGACCTGTGACACGCGTTACGGTCTGTGTGCGAAGTGCTACGGTCGTGACCTGGGCCGTGGCTCACTGGTGAACTCCGGTGAAGCCGTGGGCGTGATTGCTGCCCAGTCGATCGGCGAACCAGGCACCCAGCTCACCATGCGGACCTTCCACGTTGGTGGTGCCGCGTCGCGGGCGGCTGTAGCCTCGCAAGTCGAGAACAAGAGTGCCGGTGTGGTGCGCTTCTCGGCGCTGATGCGTTATGTGACCAACGCCCGTGGCGAAAAGATCGTCATTACCCGTTCGGGTGAGGTGCTGATTACGACCGAACACGGTCAGGAGCGTGAACGCCACAAGGTGCCGTACGGCGCCACGCTGATGGTGTCCGATGGCGACAGCATCAAGGCCGGTACCAAGCTGGCGACCTGGGATCCGCATACCCGTCCGATCATTACCGAATACGCCGGTACGGTCCGCTTCGAGCATGTCGAAGAGGGCCAGACCGTGGCCAAGCAGCTGGATGAAGTGACCGGCCTGGCAACGCTGGTGGTGATCGATCCGAAACGCGGCGGTAAGACCCAGAATAAGGGGCTGCGTCCACAGGTCAAGCTGCTCGACGACAACGGTCAGGAAATTCGCATTGCGGGTTCTGAGCACCCGGTGTCGATCGCCTTCCAGGTGGGGTCGATCATTAGCGTTACCGATGGTCAGAAGGTCGGCGTCGGTGATGTGCTCGCCCGTATGCCGCAGGAATCGGCCAAGACCCGTGACATTACCGGTGGTCTGCCGCGCGTGGCCGAGCTCTTCGAAGCCCGTACGCCGAAAGACACCGGTATGCTGGCCGAAGTGACCGGTACCGTTTCCTTCGGTAAGGACACCAAGGGTAAGCAGCGCCTGATCCTGACTGATCTCGAGGGCAACGACCACGAGTTCCTGATCCTCAAGGACAAGCACGTGCTGGTGCACGATGGTCAGGTCGTCAACAAGGGCGAACTGATCGTCGACGGTGAGCCGGATCCGCAGGATATCCTTCGCCTGAAGGGTGTCGAGGAGCTCGCTCGCTATATCACCGACGAAGTGCAGGATGTTTACCGTCTGCAGGGCGTGAAGATTAACGACAAGCACATTGAGGTGATCGTGCGCCAGATGCTGCGTCGTGTTCAGATCACCGACCCGGCTGATTCGTCCTATATCAAGGGCGAGCAGGTCGAGCGTTCGGAAGCCCTGATCACCAACGACAAGCTGCGTGAAGAAGGCAAGCGTGAGGCCGAGTTTGAGCCCGTGCTGCTGGGCATCACCAAGGCCTCGCTGTCGACCGACTCGTTCATCTCGGCCGCCTCGTTCCAGGAAACGACACGCGTCCTGACCGAAGCTGCCATTATGGGTAAACGCGACGATCTGCGTGGTCTCAAGGAAAACGTCATCGTCGGCCGTCTCATCCCGGCCGGTACCGGTCTGGCGCACCACGCCGCCCGTCGCAACCAGTCGGCTCTGGCCGCTCTGGACGACGTGTTCGAGCCGGTCGAAGAGGTGGCAGTCGAGGAAATTGTGGCAGAAACTCCGGCAGCCGATGCGGCCGAAGGGGATGCCGCCAACTGATTCCGGCGCGGGTGCCCCAAGGGTGCCCGCACCAGGGTCGCGTCAAAGACGGGTCGCAGGTTGACGGAAAGCCCCGCGCTGGTTTATCATCGCGGGTTTCTCCGGCCAAGCCGCCCGGTTTTTGAGGGAAACGCTGGCTGTCAGGCTGCGTTTTTGCCGTAATACCGGGGCCCCCGTCAGGGTGTGCCGCATTAATTGTAGGAAGATGGGTGGTTCTACCGCCCGGATTTATTGGGGATTTTTAGATATGCCAACCATTAATCAGCTCGTGCGTAAGCCGCGCGTCAAGGTTGAGACCAAGAACAAGGTTCCGGCACTTGAAGCCTGTCCGCAGAAGCGTGGCGTTTGCACCCGCGTCTATACCACGACGCCAAAAAAGCCGAACTCTGCCCTGCGTAAGGTCTGCAAGGTTCGTCTGACCAACGGTTTCGAGGTTATCTCGTACATCGGTGGTGAAGGCCACAACCTGCAGGAGCACTCCGTGGTTCTGATCCGCGGTGGTCGTGTGAAGGATTTGCCAGGTGTGCGTTACCACACCGTTCGTGGCTCGCTGGATACCCAGGGCGTCAAGGATCGTAAGCAGTCCCGTTCGAAGTACGGCGCCAAGCGCCCCAAAGCAGCCTAAGGCTCGCTGCCTGATTTAGGCCGCCATACCGTTTACTGAAAGGTCGTAACCATGCCTCGTCGTCGCGAAGTACCCAAGCGTGACATTCTGCCGGATCCCAAGTTCGGTAATGTCGACGTTTCCAAGTTTGTTAACGTTCTGATGATCTCCGGCAAGAAGTCGGTTGCCGAGCGCACCATCTATGGTGCATTCGACCAGATCAGCACCAAAGGTGGCCGTGATCCGCTGGAAGTGTTTGCCCAGGCCCTGAACAATGCCAAGCCGATGGTGGAGGTTAAATCCCGCCGCGTCGGTGGTGCCAACTACCAGGTGCCGGTTGAGATTCGTCCCGCCCGCCGTATGGCGCTGGCCATGCGCTGGATCCGCGACGCCGCCCGTAAGCGTTCGGAAAAGTCGATGGGCGCCCGTCTGGCTGCCGAGCTGGCTGAAGCCGCAGAAAACCGCGGCGGTGCCGTCAAGAAGCGTGATGAAGTCCATCGTATGGCTGAAGCCAACAAGGCCTTCTCGCACTTCCGCTTCTAATTGTTTTTAATTTTTTAAAGGTTGTATCGTGGCTCGCAAGACACCCATCGAACGCTATCGCAATATTGGTATTAGTGCCCACATCGACGCCGGTAAGACGACGACGACCGAGCGGATTCTTTTCTACACCGGTGTGAACCATAAGATCGGCGAAGTGCACGATGGTGCCGCGACGATGGACTGGATGGAACAGGAGCAGGAGCGCGGTATTACCATTACCTCGGCTGCGACCACCTGTTTCTGGAAGGGCATGGATGCTTCGCGTCCGGAGCACCGTATCAATATCATTGATACCCCGGGACACGTGGACTTCACCATCGAAGTGGAACGTTCGATGCGCGTCCTTGATGGCGCCGTCATGGTCTACTGTGCCGTTGGTGGCGTGCAGCCGCAGTCGGAAACCGTGTGGCGTCAGGCTAATAAATACAAGGTGCCGCGTCTGGCCTTCGTGAACAAGATGGACCGCTCCGGTGCCAACTTCTTCAAGGTCGTCGAGCAGATGAAGACCCGCCTCAAGGCCAACCCGGTGCCGATCGTGATCCCCATCGGCGCCGAAGATACCTTCGAAGGCGTTGTCGACCTCATCAAGATGAAGGCCATCTACTGGGATGAAGCCTCTCAGGGCATGAAGTTCGACTACCGCGATATCCCGGCTGAGCTGGCCGATGAAGCCGCCACCTGGCGCGAACAGATGGTCGAAGCCGCTGCTGAAGCGTCGGAAGATCTGATGAACGCCTACCTGGAAAACGGTGACCTGACGGAAGCCCAGATTATCGAAGGCCTGCGTACCCGTACGATCGCCAGCGAAATCCAGCCGATGCTGTGCGGCACCGCGTTCAAGAACAAGGGCGTGCAGCGCATGCTCGACGCCGTGCTCGATCTGATGCCGTCGCCGGTTGATATCCCGCCGGTCGAAGGCGAGCTCGAAAACGGTCAGCCGGCCAACCGTAAGGCTGACGACAACGAAAAGTTCTCGGCGCTGGCATTCAAGCTGATGACTGACCCGTTTGTGGGCCAGCTGACCTTCGTGCGCGTCTACTCGGGCGTCCTGAACTCGGGCGACACCATCTACAACCCGGTCAAGCAGCGTAAAGAGCGTATTGGCCGTATTCTGCAGATGCACGCCAACGAGCGGGAAGAAATCAAGGAGCTGCGCGCCGGCGATATCGCCGCCTGTGTCGGCATGAAGGAAGTGACGACCGGTGAAACATTGTGTGATCCGGATGCCGTTATTACCCTGGAACGCATGGAATTCCCGGAGCCGGTGATTCACGTTGCCGTCGAACCGAAGACCAAGGCCGACCAGGAAAAAATGGGTATCGCCCTGTCGCGTCTGGCACAGGAAGATCCGTCGTTCCGCGTGCGCACCGATGAAGAATCCGGTCAGACCATTATCTCGGGTATGGGCGAACTCCACCTCGAGATCATCGTCGATCGTATGAAGCGCGAATTCGGTGTCGAAGCCAACGTCGGTGCACCGCAGGTGGCTTACCGAGAAACGATCCGCAAGACGATTGATGATGCCGAAGGCAAGTTCGTCAAGCAGTCGGGTGGTCGCGGTCAGTACGGTCACGTTGTGCTCAAGATCGAGCCGAACGAGCCGGGCAAGGGCTACGAATTCGTTGACGCCATCAAGGGCGGCGTGGTTCCGCGTGAATACATCCCGGCCGTTGACAAGGGTCTGCAGGACACCATGCCGAACGGCGTGCTGGCCGGCTTCCCGATCGTTGACGTTAAGTGCACCCTGCACTTCGGTTCGTACCACGATGTGGACTCGAACGAAAACGCCTTCAAGATGGCTGCTTCGATGGCTTTCAAAGAGGGTATGCGTCGCGCCAGCCCGGTGCTGCTTGAGCCGATGATGGCCGTTGAAGTTGAGACCCCGGAAGAGTACATGGGTAACGTCATGGGTGACCTGTCGGGTCGTCGTGGCATCGTCCAGGGTATGGAAGATATTCCGGGCGGGATGAAGGCCATCAAGGCCGAAGTTCCGCTGGCCGAAATGTTCGGCTACTCGACCCAGCTGCGTTCGCTGACGCAGGGTCGTGCCACCTATTCAATGGAATTCAAGCACTACAACGAAGCGCCGAAGAACGTTGCGGACGCAATCATTAACAAGAAGTAATCCGAATACTGATCATTAAGGAAGAGAAAAATGGCAAAGGGTAAGTTTGAACGTACAAAGCCGCACGTAAACGTGGGCACGATTGGTCACGTTGACCATGGCAAGACGACGCTGACGGCGGCGATCACGACCGTACTGTCGAACAAATTTGGTGGTGAAGCGAAGGCTTACGACCAGATTGATGCGGCGCCGGAAGAAAAGGCCCGTGGTATTACCATTAATACCGCCCACGTTGAGTATGAAACCGAAGGCCGTCACTACGCTCACGTTGACTGCCCGGGTCACGCTGACTACGTCAAGAACATGATTACCGGTGCTGCCCAGATGGACGGCGCCATCCTCGTCTGCTCGGCCGCTGACGGCCCCATGCCCCAGACCCGCGAGCACATCCTGCTGGCCCGTCAGGTTGGCGTGCCTTACATCATCGTCTTCCTCAACAAGTGCGACATGGTTGACGACGCTGAGCTCCTCGAGCTGGTTGAAATGGAAGTTCGTGAACTTCTCTCGAAGTACGAATTCCCCGGCGACGACATCCCCATCATCAAGGGTTCGGCACTGAAGGCCCTTGAAGGCGACCAGAGCCCGATCGGCGAGCCTGCCATCATCGAGCTGGCTGCTGCCCTCGATAGCTACATCCCCACGCCTGAGCGCGCCATTGACAAGCCCTTCCTGCTCCCGATCGAAGACGTCTTCTCGATCTCGGGTCGCGGCACCGTCGTCACCGGTCGTGTTGAGCGCGGTATCGTCAAGGTTGGCGAAGAACTCGAAATCGTTGGCATCAAGCCCACCACCAAGACCACCTGTACCGGTGTTGAAATGTTCCGCAAGCTGCTGGATCAAGGTCAAGCCGGTGACAACGTTGGCGTCCTGCTGCGTGGCACCAAGCGTGAAGAAGTCGAGCGTGGCCAGGTTCTGGCCAAGCCGGGTTCGATCACCCCGCACACCCACTTTGAAGGCGAAGTCTACGTCCTGAGCAAGGACGAAGGCGGCCGTCACACCCCGTTCTTCAACAACTACCGTCCGCAGTTCTACTTCCGTACGACTGACGTGACCGGTGCGATCCAGCTGCCGGAAGGCACCGAGATGGTTATGCCGGGCGACAACGTCCGCATGACGGTCAAGCTGATCGCCCCGATCGCCATGGAAGAAGGTCTGCGCTTCGCGATTCGTGAAGGCGGCCGCACCGTCGGTGCCGGCGTCGTCTCGAAAATCATCGAGTAAGACCGTATTCGGCAGTTGCTCCGGCTCACAGGCCGGAGCAACTTGCCAAGTGGAGTAGGCTTTGCAGAGGCGCGTTTTTTCTGTATAGTCCGCCCCTCGCAGTTTGCAGTAAAAGTTTGCAGCCTCGGGCTGCCTGTTCTTTCATTGCTCTTTGGATGTCACCATGCAAAATCAAAAAATTCGTATCCGCCTCAAGGCATACGACTATCGTCTGATCGACCAGTCGGCACTGGAAATCGTGGATACCGCCAAGCGCACTGGCGCTGTCGTACGCGGTCCGGTTCCCCTGCCCACCCGCAAGCAACGTTTCGATATCCTGCGCTCGCCGCACGTCAACAAGACCTCGCGTGACCAGCTCGAAATCCGCACGCATCTGCGTCTGATGGACATCATTGATCCGACGGACAAAACCGTCGACGCCCTCATGAAGCTGGATCTGCCGGCCGGTGTGGACGTCGAAATCAAGTTGCAGTAAATCCCCCGGGCGTGTAAACTCTTGGGTTTTTCCGGCTCCGGGTCTTCCGGGGCCATTGTAGTTCCGTAGTGTTTTTGCAGTGCTTATAACCGACGCCGGCCAATCGTAGCCGGCGATTAGGAGAATAACGATGAGTCTAGGCCTTGTAGGACGCAAGGTCGGCATGACGCGCATCTTTGCCGAAGACGGTGCTTCCGTCCCGGTCACGGTGCTCGATGTGTCGGACAACCGCGTCGCACAAATCAAGACGCCCGAAACGGACGGTTATGCCGCCGTGCAGGTTGCATTCGGGCAGCGTCGTGCCTCGCGCATGACCAAGGCGTTGAGCGGCCACCTGGCAAAAGCCGGTGTGGAATCCTCGCGCGTTCTGAAAGAATTTCCCATCGCTGCTGATCAGCTCGACGGCTACAAGCCGGGCGACGTGATCGCTGCTACCATTTTCGAAGCAGGCCAGAAGGTCGACGTCACCGGCGTCACCATCGGTAAGGGCTTCCAGGGTGGTATCAAGCGTCACCACTTCAGCTCGAACCGTGCCTCGCATGGTAACTCGGTGTCGCACAACGCACCGGGTTCGATCGGTATGGCGCAGGATCCGGGTCGCGTTTTCCCGGGTAAGCGCATGGCCGGTCACCTCGGTGATGTTCAGCGTACGACACAGAACCTGGTTGTGGTTCGTGTTGATGCCGACCGTCAGCTCCTCCTCGTCAAGGGTGCCGTTCCCGGCGCCCGCGGTTCGGACGTGGTTGTACGTCCCGCCGTCAAGGCCTAAGGAGATCGTATGGAACTTAAGATCATTAACGATCAGGGTCAGGAAGCCAGCCGTCTGCAGGCTTCTGACGCACTGTTCGCCCGTGAATACAACGAGAATCTGGTGCACCAGCTGGTTGTCGGCTATCAGGCCAATGCCCGCAGCGCCAATTCGAAGCAGAAGGGTCGTGACGAAGTTGCTCACACCACGCACAAGCCCTGGCGCCAGAAGGGTACGGGTCGTGCCCGTTCCGGTATGTCGTCGAGCCCGATCTGGCGTGGAGGCGGTCGCGCTTTCCCGAACTCGCCTGAGCAGAACTACTCACAGAAGCTGAACCGCAAGATGTACCGTGCCGGCATGGCCACCATCCTGTCGCAGCTCGTGCGTGAAGATCGTCTGGCTGTTGTCGACGCCTTTGCGGTTGAAGCCCCGAAGACCAAGCTGTTTGCTCAGAAGGTCAAGAACATGGGTCTCGATCAGGTGCTCGTGATTACCGATAACCTGGACGAAAACCTGTGGCTGTCGTCGCGCAACCTGCCGAACGTACTGGTGCTCGAAGCCAAGGAAACCGATCCGGTCTCACTGGTGCGTTACGCCAAGGTTCTGGTAACGCGCAATGCTGTGGCCAAGTTTGAGGAGATGTGGGGATGAACCAGGAACGACTGTTACAGGTATTGCTGGCACCCCAGGTATCCGAAAAGGCTACCAGTGTTGCTGACAAGAACAATCAGGTGATCTTCAAAGTGGCCGCTGATGCGACCAAGCCGGAGATCAAGGCAGCGGTTGAGCTGCTCTTCAAGGTCGAAGTCGATGCTGTGCAGGTCCTGAACGTTAAGGGCAAGGCCAAGCGCCGCGGCACGATCCAGGGTCGCCGTAAGGGCTGGAAGAAGGCATTCGTTTGCCTGAAGGCCGGCCAGGAGATCCAGTTTGCTGAAGGAGGGGTGGCATAATGGCACTCGTCAAAGTCAAACCGACATCGCCCGGTCGTCGTGGCGTTGTCAAGGTCGTTAACGACAAGCTGCATAAGGGTCGCCCGCATGCAGCGCTGGTCGAGAAGCAATCCAAGAATGCTGGTCGCAACAACAACGGCCGCATCACGGTGCGTCACCAGGGTGGCGGTGCCAAACAGCACTACCGTCTGATCGACTTCAAGCGTAACAAGGATGGCATTCCGGGCAAGATCGAACGTCTGGAGTACGACCCGAACCGCACTGCGCACATTGCCCTCGTGCTTTACGCTGACGGTGAGCGTCGTTACATCATTGCCCCGCGTGGCCTGGAAGTCGGCGCAAGCATCATGAGCGGCTCCGAAGCTCCGATCAAGCCGGGTAACGCCCTGCCGATCCGTAACATTCCGGTCGGTACCACGATCCACTGCATCGAAATGATCCCGGGTAAGGGTGCCCAGATGGCACGCTCGGCCGGCGCATCCGTGCAGCTGATGGCGCGTGAGGGTGTTTACGCTCAGGTTCGCCTCCGCTCCGGCGAAGTGCGTCGTGTGCACGTTGAGTGCCGCGCCACCATCGGTGAAGTTGGTAACGAAGAAAATAACCTGCGCAAGCTGGGTAAAGCCGGTGCCACACGTTGGCGCGGTATCCGCCCGACGGTTCGCGGTGTCGCCATGAACCCGATCGATCACCCGCATGGTGGTGGTGAAGGTCGTACCGGCGAAGGCCGTGTACCGGTCTCGCCGTGGGGTACCCCGGCCAAGGGTTACCGTACCCGTAGCAACAAGCGTACGACCAGCATGATCGTGCAGCGTCGTCACAAGAAATAAGGAATAGACCATGACTCGTTCAATGAAAAAAGGTCCGTTCGTAGACGCGCACCTCATCAAGAAGGTCGAAGCGGCGGTCGCTAGCAATGACAAGCGCCCCATCAAGACCTGGTCTCGTCGTTCGACAGTGCTGCCCGAGTTCCTCGGTCTGACGCTGGCGGTTCATAACGGTCGCCAACACGTACCTGTGTTTGTGACTGAAAACATGGTTGGCCACAAGCTCGGCGAATTTTCGCTGACCCGGACGTTCAAGGGTCACGTCGCCGGCAAGAAGGCCAAGAAGTAAGGAGCCGATGATGGAAACTCGTGCTGTACTGCGCGGCGTGCGCCTCTCGGCGCAAAAAGGCCGTCTCGTTGCTGACCTCGTTCGCGGCAAGTCCGTGGGCCAGGCGCTGAACATCCTGGCGTACTCCCCGAAGAAGGGTGCCCTGATCGTCAAGAAGGTCATCGAATCAGCGATTGCCAATGCCGAGCACAATGATGGTGCCGACATTGACGAACTGATCGTCAAGACCATCTACGTCGAAAAAGGCATCGTCCTTAAGCGCTTCACTGCGCGCGCCAAGGGCCGTGGTAACCGTATCACCAAGCCGACCTGTCACGTTTTCGTGACCGTGGGCAACTAAGGAATCGCTATGGGACAGAAAATTCACCCAACTGGCTTCCGCCTCAGCGTCACCCGCGACTGGAACTCGCGCTGGTATGCCAGCGATAAGGATTTCGCCGGCATGCTGGCCGAGGACAACAAAGTCCGCGTCTACCTGAAGAAGAAGCTCGCTCACGCCTCTGTGGGCAAGGTTCTGATCGAGCGTCCTGCCAAGAACGCCCGTGTGACCGTTTACTCGGCTCGTCCGGGCGTGGTCATCGGCAAGAAAGGCGAAGAAATCGATCAGCTGCGTTCGGATCTGCAGAAGATCATGGGCGTGCCGGTTCACGTATCGATCGAAGAAATCCGCAAGCCGGAAACCGATGCCCAGCTGATCGCCGACTCGATCGCGCAGCAGCTGGAAAAGCGCATCATGTTCCGTCGTGCCATGAAGCGTGCCATGCAGAACGCCATGCGTCTGGGTGCCCAGGGCATCAAGATCATGAGTTCCGGCCGACTGAACGGTGCCGAAATTGCCCGTACCGAATGGTACCGCGAAGGTCGTGTGCCCCTGCACACCCTGCGCGCCAACATCGACTACGCGACCTCCGAAGCCATGACGACCTACGGTCTGATTGGCATCAAGGTGTGGGTCTACAAGGGCGAACACCTGGCGCCGGGCGAACAGCCTGCGGTGGTGGAAGAACCGAAGCGTGCGCCGCGTCGTCCGCGCGCTGATGATGAAGGCAAGTCGGACAAGAAGCCGGCCGCCAAGCGTGTTAGAAAGGCAGGTGCGTAATGCTGCAACCCGCACGTCGTAAATACCGTAAGGAACAGAAGGGCCGTAACACTGGCCTGGCGACCCGCGGTGCCACCGTTGCTTTTGGCGAATTCGGCCTGAAGTCAACCGATCGTGGTCGCCTCACGGCACGCCAGATCGAAGCGGCTCGTCGCGCCATGACCCGTCACATCAAGCGGGGCGGTCGTATCTGGATCCGCGTGTTCCCGGATAAACCAATCTCCAAGAAGCCTGCCGAAGTCCGTATGGGTAATGGTAAGGGCAACCCGGAGTACTACGTTGCCGAGATTCAGCCGGGCAAGGTGCTGTACGAAATGGATGGCGTCAATGAGGCGCTGGCCCGTGAAGCATTCAAGCTGGCTGCTGCCAAGCTGCCACTGCGCACGGTCTTCGTGACTCGCCACCTGGGGTAAGAAATGAAAGCTACTGAACTCAGAACCAAATCGAACGACGAGCTCAAGCAGGAACTGCTTGATCTGCTGAAGGCCCAGTTCTCGCTGCGTATGCAGAAGGGCACCCAGCAGCTGAGCAACACCAGCCAGCTCGGCAAGGTCCGTCGCGACATCGCTCGCGTACGCACCATTCTCCGTGAAAGGGTCTAATCATGACTGATAAGACTGGTATGAACCGGACCCTCGTGGGTCGTGTGGTCAGCGACAAGATGCAAGAAACCGCCACCGTGCTGGTTGAGCGTCGCGTCAAGCACCCGATGTACGGCAAGGTCATCACGCGCTCCAAGAAGTATCATGCGCACAACGCCAACAATGATGCCAAGACGGGTGATCTCGTCCAGATCGTTGAATGTCGTCCGATGTCCCGCACCAAGACATGGCAGATTGCCAAGCTCCTGGAGCGTGCCGAAGTCGTCTAAATAGTCGCCGGACTCGAAACCTGGTTTTGAGTCTTGCAACGGCGGAATTCTTCTGATAGAATTCCGCCTCTTTCGCTGATTTCCTGCATCGCACAAAGCGGTGGTGCGCGAATCGGCAAGTGTTGAAACCCAAGACTGACCGTGCGCCATAGCTGGTAGCGGTACAAGTTGGAGTTAATGATGATTCAGATGCAGTCGATGCTGGACGTCGCCGATAACACTGGCGCGCGTTCCGTAATGTGTATCAAAGTGCTGGGCGGCTCGAAGCGCCGTTATGCCGGCATTGGCGACATCATCAAGGTGTCGATCAAGGATGCAGCGCCGCGTGGCCGCGTGAAGAAGGGTGACGTCTATAACGCCGTCGTCGTTCGCACCGCCAAGGGCGTTCGTCGCGCCGATGGTTCGCTGGTGAAGTTTGATGGCAACGCCGCCGTCCTGCTGAACAACAAGCTGGAACCGATCGGTACCCGTATCTTCGGCCCGGTGACCCGGGAGCTGCGCTCGGAGCGCTTCATGAAGATCGTTTCGCTCGCTCCTGAAGTGCTCTAAGGAGGCGCCAGATGGAAAAGATTCGTAAAGGCGACGAAGTTATCGTCACCACCGGCAAGGACAAGGGTCGTCGTGGCACCGTTCTAAGCCGTGTCGACGCCGAGCGCGTCGTTGTAGAAGGTATTAACCGCGTCAAGAAGGCAACGCGTCCGAACCCCATGCTGGGTACGACTGGCGGCCTGGTGGACAAGGATATGCCGATTCAGATCTCCAATGTGGCATTGTGGAACGCCAAAGCCGGCAAGGGTGACCGCGTCGGTATCAAGGTGCTCGACGATGGTCGCAAAGTTCGCGTGTTCAAATCGAACGGCGAACAGGTAGACGCATAAGGGAGCCATCAATGTCGCGTTTGCAAGATTTCTACAAAAAGACCGTGGCCCCGGCGCTGATGAAAGAATTCAGCTACAAGTCGGCCATGGAAGTGCCGCGTATCACCAAGATCACCCTGAACATGGGTGTGGGTGAAGCGGTTGCGGACAAAAAGGTTCTGGAACACGCCGTATCCGATCTGACTAAGATTGCTGGTCAGAAGCCGGTAGTGACCAAGGCTCGTAAGTCGATCGCCGGCTTCAAGATCCGTGATAACTACCCGCTGGGCTGCATGGTCACCCTGCGTGGTCCGCGCATGTTCGAGTTCCTCGATCGTCTGGTCACCGTGGCGCTGCCGCGTGTGCGTGACTTCCGTGGTATCCAGGCCAAGGGTTTCGACGGCCGTGGTAACTACAACATGGGTGTCAAAGAGCAGATTATTTTCCCGGAAATCGAGTACGACAAGATCGATGCTCTGCGCGGGATGAATATCAGCATCACGACCACCGCGAAGACCGATAGCGAAGCCAAGGCTCTGCTGTCCGCCTTCAAGTTCCCTTTCAAGAATTGAGGCGATTATGGCAAAACTAGCCCTGATCAATCGTGAAGCGAAACGTCGCGCTCTCGTCGCGAAGTTCGCCAAAAAGCGCGAAGCCCTGCAAGCCATCATCAACGACCAATCGCAAAGCGAAGAAGTCCGTTATGAAGCGCGCCTGAAGCTGCAACAGCTGCCGCGCAACGCTAACCCGACCCGCACTCGCAACCGTTGCGAGCTGACTGGTCGTCCCCGTGGCACCTACCGCAAGTTCGGTCTGTGCCGTCACAAGATCCGTGAGCTCGCCTTCAAGGGAGAAATCCCTGGCGTGATCAAGGCCAGCTGGTAAGCAGGAGGATTTGAAATGGCAATGAGTGATCCGATCGCCGATATGCTGACCCGCATCCGCAACGCGCAGATGTCCCAGAAGCTGGTGGTGCGTATGCCCTCCTCGAAGCTGAAGGTGGCCATCGCTAAAGTGCTCAAGGATGAAGGTTACGTTGAGGATTTTGCCGTGCGTGGTGAAGCTGCCAAGCCGGAACTGGAAATTGGTCTGAAGTACTACGCTGGCCGCCCGGTCATCGAGCGCGTTGAGCGCGTCTCGCGCCCCGGTCTGCGTGTCTACAAGCCGTCGACTGACATTCCCCGCGTCATGAACGGCCTGGGTATTGCAATCGTCTCGACCCCTAAGGGTGTCATGACCGATCGTAACGCCCGTGCTGCCAATGTTGGCGGTGAAGTGCTCTGCTACGTGGCCTAAGGGAGGGTTCGACATGTCTCGTGTAGCTAAGAATCCAGTCGCCCTGCCGCAAGGCGTTGAAGTTAACCTCGCTGGCGCCCAGATCAGCGTCAAGGGCCCGCTGGGCACCCTGACTCTGCCGCGCAACCCGGCGGTGGAT
Source organism: uncultured Dechloromonas sp. (assembly GCA_964604465.1). Classification (GTDB taxonomy): domain Bacteria; phylum Pseudomonadota; class Gammaproteobacteria; order Burkholderiales; family Rhodocyclaceae; genus Fluviibacter. The sequence goes on from CAZRYZ010000026.1 coordinate 16,550, forward strand.
GTGGTCCAGGAAGGTGCCGAGCTGCAGGTTAAAGCTGTGGCTGGTGCTGAAAATGGCAATGCGCTGTCGGGTACCACCCGCGCGCTGCTGGCTAACCTGGTCAATGGTGTATCGAAGGGTTTCGAAAAGAAACTGACGCTGGTTGGCGTGGGCTATCGTGCCCAGGCCCAGGGTGACACCCTGAACCTGTCGCTTGGTTTCTCGCACCCGGTTGCCCACAAGATGCCTGCTGGCATCAAGGTGGAAACCCCGTCGCAGACCGAAATCGTGATCAAAGGGATCGACAAGCAACAGGTAGGTCAGGTTGCTGCCGAAATTCGTGCCTATCGCAAGCCAGAGCCTTATAAGGGCAAGGGTGTGCGTTACGCCGATGAGGTCGTCATCCTCAAGGAAACCAAGAAGAAGTAAGGGTGCCCCATGAAAGATAAAAAACAGTCGCGTCTGCGCCGTGCCCGTCAGGCACGCGCCCGCATCGCCGAACTGA
>CAZRYZ010000027.1:0-8237 GCA_964604465.1 uncultured Dechloromonas sp.
TGCCTTATACTCTACACGTTTGTGCTGCCAGCAGGTGGGTTTGCGAGATTTCTCCCGACTTACCTGCCCGGATCCTCGAGCCAAAATCGCCCTACCGGCGAGTTCGTGATTCGATCGTTTCTGGCGCAGCCGAACCGGGCCATGACGACTCGCCCAGACGAACACAAGCAGCCGTCACCGACTGACACACGCCTGGCGTTTGCAGTCCCGAATGCAGTAACGGCAGACCTGATGCCCGATAGGATCAGGCGCTGCTGGTTAAGACCGGTTCACCCTGTCCGAACGTCCGGCCCGGGATCCTCACTGGATATCCCCCGCCCCGCCCTTAGCGCACGCCGTCCGGAAGGCCCTGGAACCTGTCCAGGTCACAACCGAAGACTTTCCCGGTTGCCACCTGCGGGATTGCCCGCGCCGGTGCTTTTGGAGCACCTCGCAACATGAAACGTATGCTTTTTAATGCAACGCAGGCAGAAGAACTGCGCGTTGCCATCGTCGAAGGTCAGAAACTGATCGACCTCGACATCGAATCCGCCTCGAAAGAACAACGCAAGAGCAATATCTACAAGGGTGTCATTACCCGTATCGAGCCCTCGCTCGAGGCCGTCTTTGTGAATTACGGCGCCGAGCGCCATGGCTTCTTGCCCTTTAAGGAAATTGCCCGCGAGTACTACGCTCCCAACGGCGAAGGCAGTCGCGCCAAGATGCAGGAAACTCTGAAAGAAGGCCAGGAGCTGATCGTTCAGGTCGATAAGGATGAGCGTGGCAACAAGGGGGCCGCCCTGACCACTTACATCTCGCTGGCGGGCCGCTATCTGGTGTTGATGCCTAACAACCCGCGCGGGGGCGGCGTATCGCGCCGCGTTGAGGGCGATGATCGCTCCGAGCTGCGTGATGCCATGGCCCAGCTAACCGTGCCGGATGGCATGAGCCTCATTGCCCGCACCGCAGCGATTGGCCGCAATGCCGAAGAGCTGCAGTGGGATCTGAACTACCTGATGCAGCTGTGGACTGCCATTGATTCGGTGGCCAAGGACAACACCGCCCCGCTACTGATCTTCCAGGAAGGTAGCCTCGTCATCCGTGCGATCCGCGATTACTTCCAGCCGGATATTGGCGAAATCCTGATCGATACCGATGACATCTTCGAGCAGGCCCAGGCGTTCATGAGCCAGGTCATGCCGAACAACGTCAACCGCGTTAAACGCTACCGCGATGACGTGCCACTGTTTTCACGCTTCCAGATCGAACACCAGATCGAATCGGCCTATGCCCGCCAGGTTAACCTGCCGTCCGGCGGCGCCATCGTCATCGACCACACCGAAGCGCTTGTTTCGGTCGACGTCAACTCGGGACGCGCCACCAAAGGCAGCGACATCGAAGAAACCGCCCTCAAGACCAACCAGGAAGCGGCCGACGAAATTGCCCGCCAGCTGCGTTTGCGCGATCTGGGCGGCCTGATCGTCATCGACTTCATCGACATGGAAAGCAGCCGCAACCAGCGCGAAGTGGAAAACCGCCTGCGTGATGCCCTGCACCATGACCGTGCTCGCGTTCAGACTAGCAAGATCAGCCGTTTTGGCCTGCTTGAACTCTCGCGTCAGCGCCTACGTCCGGCATTGGCCGAAACCTCATATATCACCTGCCCGCGCTGTACCGGTACAGGCCATATCCGCTCGACCGAATCTGCCGCGCTGCATATCCTGCGTATCCTCGAAGAAGAGGCCATGAAGGAAAACACGGCAGCCGTTCATACCCAGGTCCCGGTCGATGTCGCCACCTTCCTGCTCAACGAGAAGCGCGCCGATATCCAGGCCATTGAACTGCGTCACAAGATCACGATTCTGCTCTTGCCAAACAAACACCTGGAAACACCGGCTCACCATATTCAGCGCTTGCGTCATGACGAGCTGAACCTGGAAGACCATCGCGAGCCGTCCTACAAAATGGTGGATCAGCCGCTCATGGAATCGCCGACCTTCTCGGTCGAGCAGAAAAACCAGAACCGTCCGTCTGCCGCCATCCGCAATATTGCGCCGGCACAGCCCGCCCCGGTCTCTATCGAGACGACCCCGGCCAGCCAACCGGTCACTGAAGAGAAGAGTGGTTTCATGTCCAAGCTCTTCAGCTGGCTAAGCGGTGACAACAAGAAGAAACCGCCCGTTGAAACGACCCGTCCGCGCGCACCGCGTACGCCACGCGAGGGCGGCCGTAACGGCGGCCGTCGCCAATCAGGCGATGATGAAGGTCGTCAGACACGTGGACCCCGCGGCGAAGGCCAGCAGGGTCGTCGCGGCCGCCGGAGCGACAACGACCAGGAAGGTCGTCGTGCCGGCAATCGTAACGAGCGTCCGAACAATACCGAAGCCGCTCAGGAAGACGGTGGCAACCAGAGCAACAGTCGCCGTAGCCGTGGTCGCAATACCCGCGAGTCACGAAATAATGTCCAAGCAGCCGCAGAGATCAATACCGAAAACCAGAACCTCACGAACGCTGCTGAATCGACCACTCCTCCGGTAGCCGATGGCACAACCGAATCCGGAAGCCAGAGCAATGGTCGCCGCCGTGGCCGCCGTGGTGGTCGTCGCGAACGTGGTGATCGTCAGAGCACAGCCGAGACCCAGGATGTTGTGGCAAGCGAGAGCAGCAATGCTGTCGCCGCTGTGTCGACCGCCATCATTACCGAAACAGTCGCACCGGTTGTGAGTGAGGGTACCGCTGTTGGATCGCCTGCGGTCGAAGCGACTCCGGTCAGTGCTCCTGCTGCAGAAGTGATTGTGAAAACGGCTGTGATGGAAACACCGGCACCGGTCGTTGAATCGAAAGCAGTTATCGAAGTGCCCGAAGTTGTGGTCGCCGCTGTTGCACCGGCTCCGGCGCCTACCCCAGCTCCGGCACCTGTGCTCGAGACGGTATCCCTGGAATCGGTCGGCCTGCAGATGGTGGAAACCAGCCCGGAGAAGCGTGCCGCAGTGGTCGCCACCCCGGCTGAAAAACCGGAACGTAAGCCCCGTACGCCACGTCCGAAGGTGGCGGTGGTCGATGAGCCGTTGCAGATGGTGGAAACCCGTAAGGAATAATCCAACGGGTTTGTACCCGGCCCAACAAAAAACCGCGTCGATATTCATTTATCGCGCGGTTTTTTTATGCCCAATCCGGTCAGTGATACTGTAGCAACCCGGCACGTCAGAACATTTAACCTGCCTTGGCCGTTGCCTTTCGGGCTGATGGCTTCAGTGGGCTCTTGCCACGCCGCTCACTCAGAATGTTATCGAGCAGACCCTCGGCTGCATCCTCGATCATATCGAGCACCAGGTCAAAATCGTGTGCTAGGCCGTAATACGGATCAGGCACCTCGTCATCATCAAACTGACGGGCATAACTCATGAACAGTTTGAGTCGAGGCAGACATTTGGCCGGGCAAAGCTTGCGCAATGCATCCAGATTGCTACGATCCATGGCCAGAACGACGTCGAAATATTCCAGATCCTCCGGGGCCACTTTGCGGGCGACGATCGATGAAAGATCATATTTGCGCTCGGCCGCCGCACGCTGTGTGCGGGCATCGGGTGATTCCCCAACGTGGTAGCCATGCGTCCCGGCAGAGTCGATCTCCAGCTCACCCATCAGGCCGCGTTGGGCCGCCAGACGACGGAAAACGGCTTCAGCCGTTGGTGAACGGCAGATGTTGCCCATGCAGACAAACAGTACTCTGGTCATTTGCCCCTCCCTCTTCTGCGCTACCCGTCGGAGTCATTAATGGATATCGCGGTTGATCTGACCGTTACGCCGGGATCAATCTTGTATCAGCATTGTTTCATAATTACCGCCAGATTGACTAGCCCACATGATGAAAGGCAGCGCAACAATGCATTACCCGCTACACTCACACCATGACAAATAACTACGGTCGATGCATCACCGTCCTTGCATTGGCCATTTGCCTCTCCGCGTGCAGCTCCGGGCCACTCAAGTGGAACCAGTCGCAGCAACCTGCCCCGGTCGAGGATCACGCCAACCTCCCCAAGCCCCGGGTTAGTGCCTATCGCGTTCTGATCGTACCGAGTGGTGCCATTCGCACAACCTATATTTCCGACAAGACATCCACGCTCGGTGGTCTTCTTGGCAGCATGATTGTCGGCCCTATCGCCGGCGCCATTGGTGGTCTTGTTGGTTCGACAGCGGGGAGTACTGCGGCGTCGAATGCCGAAGAAAATGCCTCGCAACACATCGACAGCAGTGATCTTGCGCGGGCCATCGAACCGATTGCCCTGCCTCAGTACTTTGCCAGCACCCTTAGCGACCGCTTGGGGCAGTGTGGCATTCAGTCGACGGTCTACCCGACCACACTCAACCCGGACAATCCGGACTGGTCGAGCAAGGGCCTGGTCATCCCCCAGGATCTGATGCGCAGCGCCGAACCCTACCGATTCATCATCGAAGCCAATATACTCGGCGTCCAAGTTCGTGATGCCCTAAGTGATACCACGCTTGAAGGCAATGCCTATGCTCGGGTTTACGAGACGCGGTCACTTAGGCAGATTGGCCGCTATACCAGCAAGACGGGTAGCAGCGGCTCGGTCACCCTGGATCAATATGATGGCAAGACCGAGGCACAGAATCCGGAGTTACAAAGGGCAGCCAGAAATGTCGCGCAATATCTTGCGGGGGGTATAGCGAACGACATGTGCGCCATCATGCGGCGCTTCTAAGCGAACGAAAGCATACTGCAGCCAGCTGCTCAGTCACCGAGGGGGGCCGCACCAAATACGCGCTCCTTGAGCTGGAACAACTGGTCACGGACCCGGGCAGCGGCCTCAAACTCCAGATTTTTGGCATGCTTCTGCATGGCTTGCTCGAGCTTACGGATCTCGCTCGCCACTTCTTTTTCCGACATCGACTCGTAGGCCTTCTTAGGCTGAGCGGCCTTGGGCAGATTACTGACCCCATCCTGGGCGCTGTAGCCAGTCGTATAAACACCGTCGATGATGTCCTTGATCCGCTTCTGCACCCCACGCGGTACGATGCCATGAGCCTGATTGAATTCAATCTGTTTCTGTCGGCGCCGTTCAGTCTCGTCGATGGCTCGCCGCATGGAACCGGTGATCTTGTCGGCATAAAGGATCGCCATACCATTAAGGTGGCGCGCTGCCCGGCCAATAGTCTGGATCAAGGATGTTTCCGAGCGTAAGAAGCCCTCCTTATCGGCGTCCAGAATCGCCACAAGAGAGACCTCGGGAATATCCAGCCCTTCACGCAACAGGTTGATGCCCACCAAGACCTGAAATAGGCCGAGGCGTAAATCCCGGATGATCTCCACGCGCTCGACGGTATCGACATCGGAATGCAGATAGCGCACCTTGATGCCGTTTTCGGTCAGGTAGTCGGTCAGATCTTCCGCCATGCGCTTGGTCAGCGTCGTGACCAGAACCCGCTCATCAAGAGCCACCCGCCTGCGGATTTCGCCCAGAAGATCATCGACCTGGCTAAGCGCCGGGCGAACTTCGACGATCGGATCCACCAGACCCGTTGGCCGTACCACCTGTTCAACCACCTGACCGGCATGCTGCTTTTCATAATCGGCTGGTGTCGCACTGACAAATACCGCCTGACGCATCCGCTTTTCGAATTCATCAAACTTCAACGGGCGGTTATCCAGAGCCGATGGCAACCGGAAGCCATAATTGACCAGATTCTCCTTGCGTGACCGATCCCCCCGATACATCCCCCCCACCTGGCCGATCGCCACATGGGACTCGTCGATAAAAATCAGGGCATTGTCAGGTAGATAATCAATCAGAGTCGGCGGCGGCTCGCCGGGCTGCCGCCCGGAGAGGTGACGGGAATAGTTTTCGATCCCCTTACAGAAACCCACCTCAGTCAGCATCTCGATATCGAACTTGGTTCGTTGTTCGATACGCTGTGCTTCAACCAGCTTCGCTTCTCCAAGAAAGGCTTCCCGTTGCTTGTTGAGCTCTTCCTTGATGCCCTCGACAGCCCGTAAGACGGTAGCTCTTGGCGTCACATAGTGGCTGGACGGATACACCGTAAAGCGGGAAAGGCGCTGCCGTATCTCACCGGTCAGCGGGTCAAAGAGCTGCAGACGTTCGATCTCGTCATCAAAGAGTTCAATACGGACCGCATACTCTGCATGCTCGGCTGGGAAGACATCAATCACGTCACCCCGCACCCGGAACGTCCCCCGTTGAAAATCCATCTCGTTGCGGGTGTACTGCATTTCGGCCAATCGTTTGAGCAAGTCACGCTGCGCCACCTTGTCGCCCTCGCGAACGTGCATGATCATCTGGTGGTACTCGTCCCGGTCGCCAATACCGTAGATACATGAGACCGTTGCCACGATGATGCAGTCGTTGCGCTCGATCAGGCTTTTGGTGGCCGAAAGCCGCATCTGTTCGATGTGCTCATTGATCGACGAATCTTTTTCAATAAACAGATCCCGGCTGGGTACATAAGCCTCGGGCTGATAATAGTCGTAATAAGACACAAAGTATTCGACGGCGTTCTCCGGAAAGAACTCCTTGAATTCTGCATACAGCTGGGCGGCCAGAGTTTTATTCGGGGCCAGCACCAGCGCTGGCCGACCGCTGCGGGCGATCACATTAGCCATGGTGTAGGTTTTGCCCGAGCCCGTCACTCCCAGGAGCGTCTGGAAAGATAGACCATCCTCCAGACCCGACAACAGCTGCTCAATAGCGACGGGTTGATCACCCGCTGGAGGAAATGGCTGATGGAGCCGGAAAGGGCTACCGGGGAATGTCACCACCTCGGCATTCGCCGGATTGGTCAACGCAGGGGTGAGTTGGGCAATATCGGAATCGGTCTGCTCGGGGTTCATGCCTAAACGCTATGCCATGTTAGAATTTTTCAATTAAACCGTGCTGCAAAGCACAGTTTAACGCCTCATCACCTTCTTCACCCATTTCACGCCCTATTTCTCCATGCCGGCTGGCCGGCATCCTCCGGAGCTGTTATGACCTCGATTTTTGCAGACGTTGCACTTGCCCCGCGCGACCCGATTCTTGGCCTGACCGAAGCCTTTAATGCCGATACCCGTGACACCAAGGTCAACCTCGGTGTAGGCGTCTACTACGACGACAATGGCAAACTACCCCTACTCAAGGCTGTGCGCGCTGCCGAAGAAGCCCGTATGCAGAATCCGCCCGCTCGCGGCTATCAGCCGATCGAAGGCTCGGTAGCCTACGACCAGGCGGTTCAGGCGCTGCTCTTTGGCCATGACACCCAGCTGCTGCGTGACAAGCGCGTCATCACGGCTCAGGCCATCGGCGGTACCGGCGCCCTGAAAATTGGTGCTGACTATCTGATGCGTCTGGTCCCTAAGGCTACGGTCTATATCAGCGACCCGTCCTGGGAGAACCATCGCGCCCTCTTCGAGGCCGCCGGCTTCCCGGTGAAGATCTACCGCTATTACGATGCCGCAACGCGTGGCGTGAACTTCGAAGGCATGCTCGCCGACCTCAACGCCATGCCCAAGGACTCGGTAGTCCTTCTGCATGCCTGCTGCCATAACCCCACCGGGGCAGACCTGAGCAACGAGCAGTGGGATCAAGTGATTGCCGCGATCCGTGCCAAGGGTCTGATTCCGTTCCTCGATATGGCTTACCAGGGATTCGCTGAAGGCATCCAGCCCGATGCCGTCGTCCTCGACAAGTTTGCCCATTCAGGCCTGCAGTTTCTGGTCTCGTCCTCGTTCTCCAAGTCCTTCTCGCTCTACGGCGAACGGGTGGGCGCCCTGTCGATCGTTACCGAATCGGCGGACGAATCGGCACGTGTTATGTCGCAGCTCAAGCGCGTCATCCGCACCAACTATTCCAACCCACCGACACACGGTGCAGCCATCGTGACTGCCGTGCTGACCAGCCCCGAGCTGCGCGTGATGTGGGAGCAAGAACTCGCCGAAATGCGCGACCGCATCCGTGCCATGCGCCATGCCCTGGTCGACAAGCTGAAGGCCAAGGGCGTCAAGCAGGACTTCAGCTTTGTCATCCAGCAACGTGGCATGTTCTCGTACACCGGCCTGACTGCCGAGCAGGTGGATGTGCTGCGCGACAAGTATGGGATTTACGCCGTTTCAACAGGTCGTATCTGCCTCGCAGCGCTCAACAGCAAGAACATTGATGCCGTGGCCGATGCCATTGCAGCAGTCGTTGCCTGATCCTGAACCAGGCATCAGAAAAAACGCACCTTCGGGTGCGTTTTTA
>CAZRYZ010000027.1:8337-16917 GCA_964604465.1 uncultured Dechloromonas sp.
GCCTTTTCCGTATCGGTTAATTCGGAATCATCCGGCTCGGCTAGAACGGCATTCTTGGCGAATCCCACGGTCGCCTGAGCTTTCATGATCTTCTCGGCAATATCGGTATTCCCTGTCTGCAAGGCCCAATCCACAGCGCTTTCGCCGCCCTTAGTCCAGGTCGGGTCGGCACCGGCCGCTAACAGACGATCGACCATGGCTTCCTGCCCCTGTTGGGCAGCAAACATTAACGCCGATGCCAGGCTGGGGTTATTGGCATTCGGATCAGCTCCCTTCGATAACAGGTAATCAAAGAGCTCCATGTTCTTTCCCCAGACCGCATAGGTCAACGGCTGCCAGCCCTGCTTACGATTGACCGGCAAACCCGCTTTCAACATCATCTGCACGATCGCGAGATTGCCCTTGATCGCGCCATAATTAAGCGCATCATCCCCGGCCCGGTTCTGTATCGCCGGGTTGGCTCCTGACGAAAGCAACACGGCCACAACATCCGTATTGCTGTTGGCGGCTGCATGTATCAACAGACTATTCCCCTGGCGATCCACGTAATTCGGATCAAATCCGGCCTTCAAGCCTTCTCGAACCGTTTCGGTATCACCGCCCTTGGCCGCAGCTACCATATTGTCGGCGTTGACGGCAGCATAGGCGATGCTTGCCATCACCAGACTGCAAATCAACAGGATCCACTTCTTCATGCAAAAACCCTCGGTTCCAATACAGGGGCCGCTGCCGGGAAAAGCCGCAGAAAATTCCGGCTGCTGGCCACAGCGACCTCTTCCAGAGAAATCTGGCGGAGGTCTGCAATTGCCTCTGCCACGTGCTTAACGTAAGCCGGCTCATTTGGTTTACCCCGATACGGCACTGGCGCCAGATAGGGGGCATCGGTCTCGACCAGCAGCCGGTCGAGTGGGATCGAACGTGCCACCTCATGCACCTGCTCGGCCTTCTTGAAACTGACAATGCCGGATAAAGAGATATAAAAGCCCAGATCAATGCCGGCACGTGCCACGTCCAGAGATTCCGTAAAACAGTGCAGGATGCCTCCCACCGAATCAGCCCCCTCTTCTTTCAGGATCCTCAACGTATCGGCCGAGGCCTCGCGGGTATGAATCACTAGCGGCTTCTTCAGTTCACGGGCTGCACGGATATGCACCCGGAAGCGTTCACGCTGCCACTCGGGCTGATCTTTATGCCAGTGATAGTCCAGCCCGGTCTCACCGATAGCCAGCACTTTGGCATCATCTGCCAGGCTACAAAGCGTCGCGACATCGGGCTCCTGATGGTCGGCATATTCGGGATGCACGCCCACCGAGGCAAACACCTGCTCATGGGCTCGGGCAATAGCCAGTACCTGAGGCGCCTCTTCCAGGGTGACACCAATCGTCATGCAACCGGCGATACCGTTGGTGTCCATGGCAGCCAGCACCTCCGGCAAACGGTTAGCAAGCCCATCAAAATCCAGATGGCAGTGTGAATCAATCAATCGGGTCATGGTCGTCAGTCTCGGGCGTTATACAGCCCGATCATTTGAGAAAACAGGGATTCGAGAAACAGTCGCAAATTCAGCGGGTGGGCACTGAGGCGCCGCGCTTCAATCAGACGATCCGGAATACGTGCCAGCTGGGCATCGTTCACCTTGGTTGCCAGTCGCTCAAGCGCAGGGGCCGCTTCCGGAAAGACACTCGGAGTCGAGCCCAGGCGGACCAGCTGCAGATCCAGAACCCATCGTTGCAACCAGTCGATCAACTGTGCCAGACGTAAACCCGATTGGTCGCCCTTGATCACCGCCTCACAAGTCTTTGCCAGGGCCAGGGCATCCATCCGCTCTCCGGCAGGCAGCTCGGCCAGCAGGGCTTCAATCAACGCCACCTCCGCCATGGCCTCATCAGAGGCTGAAGCATCCTTGCTGGCAGCACGGGCTAAAACCATGGCAAATCGTAAGGCACCGGCACATCGGTTTAGCCAGAGCGCACCTACAACCGCCGGTATACCTGCAGCCGCTAATTGAGACAAAGCTTCAGAGGTTTGGGGCACCCGCAGGGGAACTGCACGCGTTCGGCTGCGTACCGTGGGCAATAAGCGTTCAGCGGCATGGCTGACCAGAATAAAATGGACACCCGCTGGCGGCTCTTCGAGAGACTTAAGCAGCGAATTGGCGGTGGCCTCATTCATGGCCTCGGCCGGTTCGATCAGTACAACCCGCCGGTCACGGTGACTCCCCACCTGGACAAAAGCCTCAAGACCGCGAATCTGATCAATCCGGATCTGTTCACTTTTTTTTCGGTCAGCCTTTACGGCTGGCTTATCGCCGTCATCAACGACAACGTCCTCTTCGTAGGCCTCAGGTCGAATACGCCGAAAATCCGGATGGTTACCCGAAGCATGCCAGGTACAGGCCGTACAGATCCCACAGGCTAAGCCATCGTCACGCGGTGACTCACACAACAGGCTAGCCGCTAGCAGCTCCGCAAAGGCCAGCTTACCAATACCGGCAGGGCCAGTGAGCAGCAGGGCGTGCGGTAGGCGATCTTCCTGACGGGCACGAAGCAGTTGTGCCCATGCTCCGGAATGAATCTGATCCCAGGCCAGCATGTCAGTTCAGCAAATCTTCAAGCGCAGCGAGGATCTGATCACGCACCTCGTCAATAGGCACATCGGAGGCGACCCGGCGAATCCGATCGGGCTGGGTCGCCAGGCGTGCATGATAGGCATCGCGCACCCGTTGATGAAAATCTGCGGCTTCGCGCTCGAACCGGTCCAGAATCCGGGTGTCATGCAGACGCGCCTGTGCCGTCTCGACCGAGACATCAAAGAGAATCGTACGATCAGGCTCCAGCCCTTCCTGCACCCAGGATTCCAGGGCGTCAAACTTCTCGGCCGGTACGCCGCGCCCCCCGACCTGATAAGCGTAGGTCGCATCCGAGAAACGATCTGAAATCACCCAGGCCCCGCGCGCCAGTGCCGGACGGATCACCGAGGCCAGATGCTCGGCACGAGCGGCAAACATGAGCATCATCTCGGTCTCGGGTGTCATGGGTTCGTTCAGTAGGATCGAACGTAAGGCCTCGCCCAGGGGCGTTCCGCCGGGTTCACGCGTCACCACCACATCGATACCACGAGCCGTCAACAACTCACGTAGCCATTCGATATGCGAGCTCTTACCGGCACCATCGATACCTTCAACAGTAATAAATCGGCCGGACGGGGTGGGACGCTGGTTCACTTCTGACCTCGTTGATATTGGTTGACTGCCTGATTATGCGCCTCTAGTGTGGCCGAAAACTGACTGCTACCATCACCACGCGCCACAAAGTACAAGGCATCCGTATTCGCCGGATGTGCCGCTGCTTGCAGGGAAGCCAAACCCGGCATGCAGATCGGTGTGGGCGGCAGACCCGCCCGTGTATAAGTATTGTGGGCAGTATCACGTTGCAGATCGCCCTTGCGGAGATTACCGTCAAAGCGCTGACCCATGCCATAGATCACCGTAGGGTCGGTCTGCAGACGCATCCCCTTGCGGAGGCGGTTCACAAAGACCCCGGCAATCTGCGCCCGGTCCTTGGCTGCACCGGTTTCCTTTTCGATAATCGACGCCAGGATCAATAGATCATAAGGGGTCTTCAATGGCAGATTGGTGTCTCGCTCCCGCCAGATGGTATCTAGCTGTTTCTGCATTGCGGTCATGGCCCGACTGAGCACCTCGAGATCTTCGGACTGTTTGTCAAAACGATAGGTGTCGGGAAAGAACCAGCCTTCGGGCTTGCGATCCGGAACGCCCAGGCGGGTCATGATGGCCTGATCATCTAGCGCCTTCGTGGTGTGGACCAGATCCGGTAAGGTATTCAGACGCGCCCTTAGCTCCCGGAATGTGATGCCCTCGACAAACAGCACCTCACCCTGGCTGGTGTCGCCACTCGACAGCTTAGTCAGCAGCGCCCACAGGGAGAGGCCACGATCAAATTCATAACTGCCCGCCTTGATACTCGTCGATAGCCCGGCCATGCGCCCCACGCCGGAAATAATCCAGGGAGACACCTGCACCCCCCCGGCATTCAGGGTTTGTGCCGCCAATTTTAACGAGGCGCCTTGGGGAATCCGGACCAGAATCTTTGACTCCGACAGCGGTACGGGCAAAATACGCAACGCGGCAACCACCAGCCCGAGCAACAGCCCGGTAGCCAGCACGATCTTGGTCAATCTGGTCAATTGCGTCATAGCCTCTTATGATACCAATGATGAACACACCCAATCTCATTCCCCTGACCCATCTGAGCGTTCTGGAACTGACCGGAGACGATGCCCAGACCTTCCTGCAAGCCCAGGTGCCCAGCGATGTCCGCCTGGTCACTGCAGAACATGCCCAGATTTCTGGCTGGTGTACTGCCAAGGGTCGTCTCCTCACCACCTTTGTCATCCTGCGCAGCGAGAGCGACCCTAAGGGTTACCGCCTTATTCTTGCCAGCGATGTGGCCGAGTCAGTTGCCAAACGCCTGAAAATGTTCGTTTTGCGGCTCAAGGTCCAGATCACACGCCTGGATGATCTTGTGGCCGGGCTGATCAACCCGCCGCCCCAACTAGAGCGCCTGAATCTTCCCACCGAAGCCTGGCAGGTTACCCACACCTCGGGTTTAACCGCCATCCGTCTTGACGATACCCGCATCCTCCTGACCGGCACCCGTGACAGTCTGGAAAGCGAGACAAAAGGATTCCCCACTGCGCCGGCCGAGGCCTGGTTCCGCGCCGATATCGAACAGGGCTTCCCACTGGTTACCCAAGCTACCAGCGAGCTTTTTGTACCGCAGATGGTCAACCTCGACAAACTGGGGGGCGTCAGCTTCAAAAAAGGCTGCTACCCCGGTCAGGAGATCGTGGCGCGCACCCACTATCTGGGTAAGATCAAACGCCACCTCTACCGGATCAAAGCCTCGCAAGCGCTGACCGCCGGCGCGGATGTCCGCTCGGATGTCCTCAACGGCCAGAGTGGCGGCAGCGTGCTGAGTGCCGCTCCTGATGAGTCCGGGCAATACTGGCTTGCCCTGGCCGTTTTACAGCAGGATGCCGCTAACGGTGCCAACTATATAGAGACAGAACAGGGGCGCGTCGACCTGACACTGCTTGATGAAGTCATGCCCACACCCGATGCCGCCCCACCCGCCTGATCAGCGAGCCAGGGTTCCATTCAATTCTCGTCAATAAATACCGGGGTGCCTATGGGCACCTGGTCAAAGAGTTCCACCATATCGGTGTTTGCCATCCGGACACAGCCATGCGAACCCGGTATTCCGAGTGTGGTTTCATCGGGGGTGCCGTGGATATACACATAGCGGCGCATCGTATCCACCTGACCACCGCGGTTAACGCCGGGCTCCTCGCCACAGAGCCAGAGAATCCGGGTCAAAATCCAGTCCTTGCCGGGCTGGGCCGCTTTTAGTTCGGGTGTACAGATTTCGCCGGTCGGACGGCGACCCCGCAGCACTGCACCTAACGGTAACCCATCCCCGATTCGGGCACGAATCCGGTGCCTTCCACGCGGCGTCTGATAGCTGCCCATTTGCTCACCTGCACCCCGGGCAGCGGTGGATACTTTATAACACTTGACCACCTGCCCCGCCGCATCAAAGAGCGTCAGGGTCTGGCGGGCAATCGAGACTTCAATTCGCATCATGGTTCCTGGTGGCATCACGCAAAGCACGGGACTCAGAGCGGCGCCGCTGAAAAAATGCAGCAATCAGCGCAGCACTCTCCTCTGCCAATACCCCACCAGCCACTTCGGCATGGTGATTAAGCCGCGCCTCGGCAAACAGATCCACCACACTGCCACAGGCGCCCGTCTTGGGTTCCGGCGTGCCATACACCACCCGCGCAATCCGGGCGTGCTGGATGGCTCCCGCACACATGGCACAGGGTTCCACCGTCACATACAGGGTTGCACCGGGCAGGCGGTAATTGCCCACCGTTCTCGCCGCATCTCGCAGCGCCACAATTTCGGCGTGGGCGGTTGGGTCGTGAGATCTGATCGGCTGGTTATAGCCCCGACCGATCACGACCCCATCGCGCACCACAATCGCACCGACGGGCACCTCATCCGCAGCATCGCCCTCTGCCGCCAAGGCGAGAGCCATGCTCATAAAATCCTGATCCATTGGGGTCATATGGCGTAATCGTCATCGTCTTCCACATGAAGCTTGTGCAGAAAACGGTGAATCACCGGCGTAAAGGCAATGGCCGTGGCCACAATCAGCACCAGCCCGCAAAAGAGCGCATAGAAGCCGGCAAATAGTTTGCCCATCACGGTCACCGGCGCCGCCAGGACGCCCATGCCCGACATGATCATAGTCGAGTTCACAAAGGCGTCCAGCCAGGGCAGCCCTTCCAGAAAATGGTAACCGCACATCCCCGAGATCAGTGTTCCCGCTACCATCAGCGCACCGAAAAACATCGACCGGAATACCCGATTCGCAAACTCCTCGCGGGTGGCTAGGGGTTCCGACAGTTTTTCCAGGGCAACAAGGGCGGGAATACGCATGTTCAATCAGAGATGAAGGTCGAGTGGTCCCTATAATAACGGCTAACGCCCCATTTCTACATTTCAGCCTGTATTGCAGACATGCCCCTCGACTGGACCGGACAACTCGCCCTTTTTGTGACTGCCGTTGTCGCCAACTTCTTCTCTGCCGTCTCCGGCGGCGGTCTTGGCCTGATTCAGTTCCCCATCCTGATCTTTCTGGGGCTGAGCTTTGCCGTAGCACTGGCCACCCATAAGGTCGCCAGTGTCTTTCTCGGCATCGGCGCCATGATGCGGCACCTCAAAGACAGCCACCTCGAGCGGCGCAATTGTGCGCTGATCCTGGCCGCCGGCGTTCCCGGAGTCATCCTGGGCGCGTCGATAGTTCTCTTCATCCCCGAAAAGCCCGCACTACTCACCCTGGGCTTTCTAACCACCGGGCTAGGCGTGTACTCCATCTTTAAACCCAGCCTGGGCATGGCGTACGAACCTCGCAACTGGCAAGGTCGTGGCCTCGCCATAGGCATGGGTGGGCTCTTCATTGTGGGCTTTCTCAACGGTTCGATTACTTCAGGTAGCGGGCTCTTCCTCACCATCTGGCTGATCCGCCACTTCGGCATGGATTACAAACGCGCCGTTGCCTATACTTTGGTGCTGTGCGGCCTTGTCTGGAACGGTACCGGTGCGGTTGTGCTGGGACTAGCAGGTGATGTCGCCTGGAACTGGCTCCCGGCGCTGATTGTCGGCTCACTGATCGGAGGTTATGTAGGCACCCACCTGGCCATCAAACAGGGGAACAAGCTCATGAAGCGGGCTTTTGAAATCACCACGATCCTTATCGGCCTGAAGCTAATATTCCTCTGACACCATGCGACCCAACCGATTCCTCATTGCCCTGATAACCGGATTCGCCCTCACCGGCTGTGCCTCGTACAGTGGGGCTGGCCTCAAGCCGGGCGTTGCCACCGTCGCGGATGTCGAGGCCACCATGGGCCAACCCGGGCTGGCCTGGAAGAACGCGCAGGGTCAGGTCGTCCAGCTAGCCTACCCCCGCGGACCGGCTGGCTGGGTCAGCTTCATGGTCTATTTTGATGACCAGGGCAAAATGACCCGCAAGGAACAGGTGCTCGATCTGCAGCACTTCACCGAGATCAAGGTCGGCCAGACCCAGGAAGAGGTTCTACGCATCCTCGGCCCCTACCGGGACACCTACCGGTTCCCGCAGAAAAATATCCTCGACTGGAACTGGGGCTGGTGTGATCAGAGCCTGCTGCGGATGGCCTTCACCGTCAGCTTTGATCAGGATACCCTACTCGTAAAAACCACCGAAATCTGGCCCGACCCCTTTTACCAGCGCGGCGGCATGTACACCACCTACTGTGAACCCTGGACCGGCGACGGGTCTTTTGAAAACCCCTGATGCCAGCCCATCAGCGCAGCAAGGTCACATCAGGTACCCCACCCGGCCTGACCTGATTGCGCTGTTCTATCAGACAACGGGCCATAGCCCGTTCCAGCGCCTCATCCTGAATGGTCGTCCCATCACCCTTCGCTAGGTAATGCTCCCGAAAGGCAGCGCGTGACGAATCCGGCAACCGTGGGTCATACCCTAGCTGAACCAGCAAAGCGCTGACATCAATCGTCACATCCGGGTCAGGTAC
Organism: uncultured Dechloromonas sp.; assembly: GCA_964604465.1. Classification (GTDB taxonomy): domain Bacteria; phylum Pseudomonadota; class Gammaproteobacteria; order Burkholderiales; family Rhodocyclaceae; genus Fluviibacter. The sequence continues at coordinate 16,504 of CAZRYZ010000027.1, forward strand.
CGGCTGGTCGCACCAGAGCCCGAATCCCGCCTGAGCCAATCGTCGCCAAGGAAAGTAAGGACCCGGGTCCACCTTACGACCGGGCGCCACATCGGCATGGCCAACAATATTGGCCGCTCTGATCTTATGGCGCGTCTGAATATCAGATAACAGACTGAGTAGCGTAACAATCTGAGCATCGACAAAGGGCTCGCTACCCGTATTATCGATCTCGATACCTATCGAAGCCGAATTCACATCAGTGACACCAGCCCAATAAGCCTGACCAGCATGCCAGGCCCGACGGTTCTCCGGCACCAGTTGATACAACCCACCCTGCCGGTCGATCAGGTAGTGCGCACTGACCTTTCGCACCGGCGACGTCAGTGTTTCAAGTGATTGACGTGCTTCGTCATTGGTCGTGTAATGAATCAC